>JBBQOT010000357.1:0-4147 GCA_038331165.1 Acetobacterales bacterium | reverse complement strand
AGGCCGATTTCGGCCGCGATGTCCTTCAGCGTCCTGTTCCTGTCGTGCACGATGATCTGCCGCAGCAGGGCGGCGAAACCGGTTTTGCGATCGGGGGGCATGCGGGGTGCTTCCTGGCAATGCCCGCATACTGGCGCTTTTGCCGTCGCCGCGAATTGATGTGGCTCAAACGTTGCGGATCAATCGGCCTGTTCGGCGATGCCGCGTGCCTGGGGGTGGTGGCTGGGGTGGGTGGCGAAGGCGGCCAGCGCCGGGTGCGGGGTGGCGAGGCGGGCGAGGTCGGGGCGTGGGCGGGCGAGGGTGGGGATGCGGGAGCAGGCGGCTTCCAGTGCGGCGGTGGCGTCGAGCAAGGCGAGGTCGCCGCGGAAGCGGCCGGTGATTTGCAGGCCGAAGGGCATGCCCATCGGGTCGGTTCCGCAGGGCAGCGAGATCGCAGGGTTGGTGACCAGGGTGACGACGTAGGTCAGCGCGAGCCAATGGTAGTAGTTGCGGAGTTTCTCGCCCTCCAGTTCGTCGAGATAGAGCTGGGTCCAGGGGAAGGGGGTGACCGGGACGGTGGGCGACAGGATGAGGTCGTAGTCGCGAAAGGTGGTTTGGAAGCGGCGGAAGATGCGGGTTTGCTCGCCGGCGGCCCAGGCGGCGTCGGCCATCGTCATGCTGGCGCCGATTTCGTAGTTGGCGCGGATGTTGGGGCCGAGGGCGGTGGGGTCGGTTTCGTACTGGGCCTGGTAGCGGGCGACGAAGCCCTGGGCGCGCACGATGTCGAAGCAACGATCGGCCTCGCCCATGGCGATGTCGATGCGGTCGCAGCGGGCGAACAGGTGGGCCATGGCGGCCATTTTGTCGCGCATGGCGGTGCGGATTTCCTGGCCGACCGGGCATTGGCCGAAATCCTCGGTCCAGGCGACGCGCAGGCGACCGAGGTCGGTGGGGTGGGCGGCGAGGATGTCGGCCCGGTCGAGCGGGAAGGCCAGCGGTTCGCGGTCGTCCATGCCGGCTTGGGCGGCGAACAGCAGGCGCGTGTCGGCGACGCTGCGGCCCATTGGGCCGAGCACCGAGATCGGGGTCCAGCCGTGCGGGCGCTTGTCCATCGGCACGATGCCCGGGGAGGGACGGAAGCCGACGATGCCGCACATGGCGGCGGGAATGCGCAAGCTGCCGCCGGTGTCGGACCCGGTGCAGACCGGCAGCATGTCGGTGGCCAGCGCCACGGCCGAGCCGCCGGAGGAGCCGCCGGGGTTGAGAGCGGGGTTGAACGGGTTGCCGGTGGCGCCCCAGACCGGGTTGCGGCTGTTGGCGCCAGCGCCGAATTCCGGGACATTGGTTTTGCACAGGATGACCGCACCCTCGGCGCGAAGATTGGCGACCATGGCGCAGTCGTATTCCGGCACGTCGTTGGCGTGCAGCGGCGAGCCGTAGGTGGTGAGCAGGCCGGCGGTTTCGTGCAGGTCCTTGATGCCGGTCGGCAGGCCGTGCAGCAGGCCGAGATCGTCGCCGGCCAGCACGGCGCGTTCGGCCTGTTTGGCGATGCGGCGGGCTTCGCCGACGTCGGCGCCGGTGATGGCGTTGGTGGTGGGGTTCAGCGCGATGATGCGCTGGATGCTGGCGTCGAGCAGTTCGACGGGCGAGATCTCCTTGGCGCCGATGCGCTGGCGGAGTTCGACGGTGGAGAGGGTCAGCAGGTCCATGGGGCGGTCCTTGGTGCTATTGGATGCCGAGGAAGCGGGCCAGGGCGCGGGTGACGTGGCCGAGCGTTGCGTCGTCCAGGCGGCCGATGCGCGTGCCGATCTTGGCGCGCGGGATGGTGGCGGCCTTGTCGATCATGATCTGCGAGGCGGTGCGCAATCCGTTGGCCGCGGTGCCCGGCACGTCGATGCGGATGAGCGGTGCGGCGCGCAGGTCGCTGGTCAGCGGCAGAATCGTCAGCGAAGGCAGGGTGGCGAAGGCGTCGTGCTGCATCACCAGTGCCGGGCGCGGCTTGCCGTAGTCGCCGCTGACGGTTGCGATCACGAGGTCGCCGCGCGCCAGTTCCATCGGGCTCAGCGCCACCCCTGCGTGTCGGAGACGTCTTCGATCCAGCGCAGGACTTCGGCTTCGTCGGGCGATGCGGCGACCAGGCGGGATTGCCGCTCGGCCTCGGCGGTGAAGTCGCGGGTGCGGCGGGCGGCGACATAGCGGCGCATGAAGTCGCGCAGCACCTGGCCGGCGGGGCGGTCGTCGGCCGCGGCTGCTTCAACGAACGCGGCCTTCAGTTCCGGTTCGACGCGGAAATTGAAGTTTTCGATCTTGCTCTGTGGCATCGCAGCCTCCTGGGTGCATATGCAATGTAAGTGCATCGCGTATGCGTGCCAAGTCGAACTAGTACGACAGGAAACCGCCATCCACCGGCATGGTGATGCCGGTGATGTAGCGCGCCATGTCGCTGGCCAGGAAGACGGCGGGGCCGGCGATGTCGTCGGGGGTACCGATACGGCCGATCGGGATGCGGTCGCCGAACTGGGCCATGTAGTCGGGGTTCTGGCGGGCGCGCTCGTTCAGGGGGGTGGCGATCAGGCCGGGGCCGATGGCGTTGACGCGGATGCCCTGTGGCGACAGCTCGATCGCCAGCGCCTTGGTGAGGCCGCGGATGGCGGATTTGCTGGCGGTGTAGGCGGCGGAGTTGCGCAGGGCGACGAAGCTTTGGATCGAGCCGATGTTGATGATCGCGCCCTTGGACGCCTTCAACTGCGCCAGGAAGCCGGTGACCATGTTGTAGACGCCGTCGAGGTTGACCGACAGCGTGGCGTCCCAGTCGGCGCGGGTGTTCTCATCTTCCACCTTACCCCGTCGGATGATGCCGGCGTTGTTGACCAGCACGCCGATCGGGCCGTGTTCGGCCTGGATGCGGGCGGCCAGCGCGTCGACGGCGGCGCGGTCGGTGACGTCCAGCGCAAAGGCCGCGGCGTCGGCGCCGATATGTGCGGCGGTGCGGATCGCCGCCTCGCCGTTGATGTCGGCGGCGATGACGAAGGCGCCGGCACGGGCCATGGCGAAGGCGATGCCCTCGCCAATGCCGGAGCCGGCGCCGGTGACCAGGACACGGCGGCCGGTGAGCATGCCTTCCATGGCGCTATTCCACCGGTGCCGAGACGCCGGCCGGGGCGGCGCTGCGGCCGCCATCGACCACGTATTGCGCGCCGGTGATGTTGCCGGCGAGGTCGGACAGCAGGAACAGCACCACGTTGGCGACCTCTTGCGCGGTGCCGTAGCGGCGCAGCGGGAGCGAGCCGGCGTAGCGTGCCTCGACCGCGTCGGGGTTATTCGGGGAAACCTGCTTGGCGATGTCGCGCACCATGCGAGTGTCGATCGGGCCGGGGCAAACGGCGTTGACGCGGATGCCCTGCGGCCCGACTTCGCCGGCGGCGACCTTGGTGAGGCCCATCACCGCGTGCTTGCTGGCGACATAGGCTGGCATGCCGGGGGTGCCGAAGATGGCGGCGACCGAGGCGGTGTTCACCACCGCACCGTGGCCCTGTTTCAGCATCACCGGGAGGACATGGCGCAGGCCGAGGAACACGCCTTTCACGTTCACTGCCATGACGCTGTCGAACACCGCCTCGTCGTATTCGGCGGTGGTGGCGATCGTGCCCTCGATGCCGGCGTTGTTGTGGAAGCAGTCGATGGCGCCCCAGGTGTCGAGCGCGAGTTGCACATAGGCGCGCACGTCGGTGGATTGGCTGACATCGGCGGTGGTGAACAGGGCGTGGCCGCCGGCGGCGCGGATCGCCGCCACGGTGGCCTCGCCGGCCGCCACGTCGCGATCGACCACCAGCACGCCACGCGCGCCGCGGGCAGCGAGGCTTTGGGCCACGGCCTGGCCGATGCCGTTGGCGCCGCCGGTGATGATGGCCACCTTGCCAGTGAAGTCCATGGTTTCCCCCCGATCGTATTGGTGGCGGGAACGATGCCAGGACGCGGGCAGCAAGGCCAGGGGCTTCGTGTGGCGGAAGGGTCTGGGGGCTCGGCCCCCGGCGGGTCCAGGGTCTGGGGGCTCGGCCCCCGGCGGGTCCAGGGCGGAGTTCCATAGGCGCGAAGGTAAGGGAGGCTGGGCTCTGCCCAGACCCGCCAGGGGCCGAGCCCCTGGACCTCCTCTTATTGAAATAAAATG
>JBBQOT010000356.1:0-4152 GCA_038331165.1 Acetobacterales bacterium | reverse complement strand
CGTCAGGCGGGGTTTGGGTTCGTGGCGTTTTATTTTGCTCTTGGTGGGTTCCCCCGAGGGTGTTGGTGTGGCACTGGTTCTCCGGGGGGGGGGGCGCGGCTGCACGCCGCCGCCCACGGCGATGCCAAGCCGCCGCCCACGGCGATGCCAACCCGCCGCCCACGGCGATGCAGTCCGCGGAATTAACGAATTGATCTGAATCAACGGGTATAGCTGCGCCAAGGCGGGGCTGGCGCGCGCTGCCGCAGGCCCGACGCCCCTTGCTGGCCGTCAACGGCGAAGGCAATGTGCGGCCCGTTCGCACGCTTGGCTGGCGAACCTGTTTTGTTGCGTGCGTTTCGGCCATACAGCCGCCGATACTTCGAAAGGATGAGTGCATGCGCCTCGCGATCCTGAAGGAGCGGTTCGCGTTCGAGACCCGCGTCGCCGCCACCCCGGAAACCGTGAAAAAGCTCGCAGCCCTGGGGCTCACCATCACCATCGAGGCCGGGGCCGGCACCGGTGCGGCAATCTCCGACGACCAGTTCCGCGCCGCCGGGGCCGAAATCGGCCCTGACGCCGCCGCCACCCTGGCCGGTGCCGGCGTGGTGCTGGCGGTGCAGATGCCCGGTCCGGCCGAGCGTGCCCTGATCCCGCGCGGCGCCCTGCTGATCTGCATCGCCAACGCCCTGGCGACCCCCGACGTGGTGCCCGCCCTCGCCGCCGCCGGCATCGACACCGTGGCGATGGAACTGCTGCCGCGCATCACCCGCGCCCAGGCGATGGACGTACTGTCCAGCCAGGCCAATCTCTCCGGCTATCGCGCCATCATCGAGGCGGCCGGCGCATTCGAGCGCGGCTTTCCGATGATGATGACCGCCGCCGGCACCGTGCCGCCGGCCCGCGACTTCGTCATCGGCGCCGGCGTGGCCGGGCTGCAGGCAATCGCCACTGCCCGCCGGCTGGGTGCCATCGTCAGCGCCACCGACGTGCGCCCGGCGGCCAAGGAGGAGATCAAGTCGCTCGGTGCCGTCTTCGTCGGTGTCGAGGACGACGAAACCGCCGCCCAGAAAGGCGCCTATGCCGGCCAGATGAGCGAGGCGTTCCTGCGCAAACAGGCCGAGCTGGTCGCCACCACGGTGGCCAAGAACGACATCGTCGTCTGCACCGCCCTGGTGATGGGCCGCCGCGCGCCGACCCTGCTGACCGCGGCGATGGTCGAGAGCATGAAGCCGGGCAGCGTCGTCATCGACCTCGCCGCCGATGCCGGCGGTAACTGCGCCCTCACGGTGCCGGGCGAGGCCATCACCACGCCGGGCGGGGTCAAGGTGCTGGGCTTCCGCAACTGGCCCGGCCGCATCGCGGTCGCCTCCAGCTCGCTTTACGCGCGCAACCTGATGACCTTCCTGACCAGCTTCTGGGACAAGGAGGCAAAGGCGCCGAAGCTGCCGGAGACCGACGAGATCGTGCGCGGCACGCTGCTGACGCGCGGCGGCGCCGTGGTGCATCCGCACTTCATCGCCAAGGAAGCGGCGTGACGCTTTCCGCCACGCCCCCGCGACCTTCGACGCGACCGGAGAACCACCGATGACCCCCACCCAACTGGCCGATCAGGCCGCAGACCTTGCGCAGAACCTGCGCGCCTTCGCCGACGCTGCCGGCCCGGTGGCCGAGGCGGTGCAGCCCTTCGTCTTCCTGCTGGCGATCTTCCTGATGGCCTGCTTCGTCGGCTACTACGTGGTGTGGAACGTCACCCCCGCGCTGCACTCGCCGCTGATGGGCGTCACCAACGCCATCTCCTCGGTGATCGTGGTCGGCGCCATGCTGGCAACCGGGCTGGCCGAAAGCGGCTGGGCGCGCACCTTCGGCTTTATCGCCGTGATGCTCGCCTCGGTGAACATCTTCGGCGGCTTCGTGGTCACCCAGCGCATGCTGTCGATGTTCAAGAAGAAGCAGTGAAGACCAAGGTGTCCCGACCCCACAAGCCCGAAGAACTGGAAGCAATCATGAGCAGGACACCGGCTTCTTTGCGAGAGCGGCCTGCTGATCCACTACGTTCGTCCGAAGGCGGACAAACTTCGCGGGCAGGACGCTAGAGATGTCCGCCAGCCTCACCTCCGCCGTCTACCTCGTCGCCGCGGTCCTGTTCATTCTCGCCCTGCGCGGCCTGTCCCATCCCGAGACCTCCCGCCAGGGCAACCGGATGGGCATGATCGGCATGGCCATCGCCATCGGCGCGACCCTGCTGCACCACGGCATGTCCAGCTCCGGCTTCGGGCTGATCCTGCTCGCCCTGCTGATCGGCGGCGGCATCGGCACCGTACTGGCGCTGCGCATCCAAATGACCGCCCTGCCGCAGCTGGTCGCAGCCTTCCACTCCCTGGTCGGCCTGGCCGCCGTATTCGTTGCCGCGGCCGCCCTCTATGCCCCGGAATCCTTCGGCATCGGCCGCGCCGGCGCCATCCATGGCCAAAGCCTGGTGGAGATGTCGCTGGGCCTGGTCATCGGCGGTATCACCTTCTCCGGCTCGCTGATCGCGTTTGCCAAGCTGCAGGCGCTGATGAAGGGCAACCCGATCACCTTCCCGATGCAGCACCAGATCAACCTGGGCATCGCACTGGTCATCCTGGCGCTGGTGATCGCCTTCGTGGCGACCGGCGGCAACATTGTGCTGTTCTGGCTGATCGCGCTGCTGTCGATCGCACTCGGCTTCCTGCTGATCGTGCCGATCGGCGGCGCCGACATGCCGGTCGTGGTGTCGATGCTCAATTCCTATTCCGGCTGGGCGGCGGCGGGCATCGGCTTCACCATCGGCAACCTGGCGCTGATCATCACCGGCGCGCTGGTGGGCGCCTCGGGCGCGATCCTGTCCTACATCATGTGCAAGGGCATGAACCGCAGCATCATCAACGTGCTTCTGGGCGGCTTCGGCACCGATGGCGGCACCGCGGCCGGCCCGGCCAGCAGTGGCGATCGCGCCGTCAAGCCGGGTGCGGCCGAGGATGCCGCGTTCATCATGAAGAACGCCAGCAAGGTCATCATCGTGCCCGGCTACGGCATGGCGGTGGCCCAGGCGCAGCACGCGGTGCGCGAGATGGCCGACACGCTGAAACGCGAGGGCGTGGTGGTGAAATACGCCATCCACCCTGTCGCCGGCCGCATGCCCGGCCACATGAACGTCCTGCTCGCCGAGGCCAACGTGCCGTACGACGAGGTGTTCGAACTGGAGGAGATCAACAGCGAGTTCGCCAGCGCCGACGTGGTCTATGTCATCGGCGCCAACGACGTCACCAACCCGGCGGCCAAGACCGATCCGCAATCGCCGATCTATGGCATGCCGATCCTGGAGGTCGACCGCGCCGGCACGGTGCTGTTCGTCAAGCGCTCAATGGCATCGGGCTATGCCGGCGTGGACAACGAGCTGTTCTTCCGCAGCAACACCATGATGCTGTTCGGCGACGCCAAGAAAATGACCGAACAGATCGTCCAGGCCCTCGGGCACTGATCCGCGCCGGCTAGTACCAGCCCTCGGTAAGGCTGACACTCAGTCAGGCAAGTCCGGGGGTCGCCCCGAACCCCACCAGGTCCCGAGCGCGCCTTCGCGCGACGGGCCGAGCGCGCCTTCGCGCGAGGCCCTGGCCCTCATCTTATTGAAATAAAATGGGTTTCCAAAGGTCGGCCTTTGGCGGGTCCCTGCGGTGCGGCTTCGCGCCGCAATGGCAGAGCCCTGGCCTTACCTTCTGCGTAGGTCATTGATTAGGCGGATTGGTAGAAATCACCGCGCTGCCATTTCCTGTCCGGCCGACCACCCGCGGCGTGCCTACCGCCAACCGCGATGCCCCCGGCCACCGCCGCGCCCCCAGGGCCGGCCGTAGTTCGGCCGATACCCGCCGAAGCCGCCGCCGAAATACACCGTCGGCGGCGCCACATAGACCGGGGCCGGCTGGGCGTAGACGCCGTCCACCGGATAGGCGACGCAGCCGCCCAGGGCCAACAGCCCAAGGATGAGCGCGCCGGGGGCGGTGAGGGCGAGAAAGCTGCGAGGCCGGGACATCGTATGCGCGCTCCGCTGAACGGTGCAGTTGTGGGCTGGGATTGCGGCAGCATGATGGATCGCTTCGGCACATCGCGCCGCGGTGTTGCCACGATGCCGGGCCATCCTGCACGCCATCC
>JBBQOT010000355.1:0-4154 GCA_038331165.1 Acetobacterales bacterium | reverse complement strand
GGGGGGTACGCTGGTGATTCGGGGGGGGGGGGGGTTCGGGTTTTTCGCGATCTTGCGGGGGGGGGGGCGCAGGCGCGGGGGCGGGGGGTGGGGGGGCGCGGGGGGGGGGGGGGGGGGGGGTTGGTGGGGGGCGGCGGGGGGGCGGGGGGGGGGGTGGGGGGGTGGGGGGGGCGGGGGGGGGGGGGCGGGGGGGGGGGGTTCGGCGGGGGGTGTTGGCGGCGGCAGGGCGCCGGAGCGCCAGAGGAGGAACAAATCCTCCAGCCGCGCGAAGAGGCGGGCGAGGCAGGACATGATGAGGGCGTGCAGGGAAGCGGGGAGGCAGCCAAGCCCGTCGGCGACCTCCACTGTAGCGCGGAGGCTGGCGAGACGGGTTGCCGCAAAGGGTTGATGATCTAACACGACGATATTTTAACTAACTGTTTTTGCCGTTGCAAGGAAAAAATACGCACAGCGCAGCCGGCGTGGTGGATTTTTCCGGCGCAGATTGGTGTCGTACCAGCGGGTCTGAATTGCTTCGCAAGGGCTAGCAATGACGGTTTTTGCTGGGAAATTGCCTTTTTCCCAGAAAGAATTGAAGCTGCGAATAGGTTGGGAATCGAGGAACGCCAAGAGCTTGCTGGCTGCGCCAGCAGTCCCAGATCGACACGCGGGTTCGACTGGCCGCTGTTGGCACGGCCACTTAAGGTCATGGGATCAAAGGGTCTCTGACCCTTTGCGGGTTGAGGGCAGAGCCCTCACCTTCCTTGATCGATCAATCATGGAGCTATTTCGTGTAACATTCCCCGGCGGCTGGAGTCCGATATCGGACACTGCCGAAACAGGAGGATCAATGGCGACGCTTACGGAAGAACTCGCGGCGATGCGTCTTGCCGCACTTGGCGACGGGACGGTGCCTGGCCGAATACCGCCCGAGCGGGCGGCGATCATGCATCGGGTGACGGCCGACCAGCGGGCGAGCGGGTATCGCGCGCGGATGCCGGTGGTGGGCAGCGCGATGCCGGGTTTCATGCTGCCTGATACCGATGGGACGATGATTGGCAGCGCCGCTGTGCTGGCGCGCGGGCCGATGGTCGTGAGCTTTTTTCGCGGCGCGTGGTGACCGTATTGCAGATCAGAGCTGTATGCTTTGAATGCCGTGCTGCCGGCGATCCGGGAAATGGGCGCCGATCTGGTGGTGATCAGCCCGCAACTGCCTGAACACCTTGCCGCGCTGAAGGCCAAGCAGAGTCTCGATTTTCCGCTGCTGCATGATTTCGGCAGTGCCTATGCCGGCGCCCTGGGGATTGCGATGACGCTGCCGGACGATCTGACGGCGGTGTATGGCGGGTTCAAGCTCGACCTGCCGACGCTGAACGGCGATGGCGCGTGGAAACTGCCGGTGCCTTCGCGCTGGGTGGTGGATGCCGCAGGCGTGTTGCGCGACGTGTTTGACGACCCCGACTACACCAGGCGCCCGGAACCGGCGGAAACGCTGGCGAAATTGCGCGAGATCGTGTGAACCGCCGCCCCCCGCCGCCCGGCGCGGCGGGGGAAGCGTGTTCAATCATTAATGCGGTGGCGAAACTCCTTACAGCCGCCGCCGCGCATTATCCCCGGATATGGCGCAATCATCTGATCGCGCCGCACAAATCCGGAGAGTCAGCATGTCGCCGAACCGTCCCCTCACGCGCTCGCCCCTTGCGCGCCGGCGTGCCCGCCTGCTTGGCTCGGTGGCCGCAGCCGCCCTGGTCGGCCAAATGCTGCTCGGCGGCATTGTGGCGCCGGTCGCTCCCGCCCATGCCGCCGCGGTGGTGACGTCTGACCTCAAGCTCGACGCCCTGCCCTCTTTCGCCACCGTGGTCGCGCGGGTGAAGCCTGCCGTGGTCTCGGTGAAGGTCGAGATCGTCGCTGCCAGCGACCAGGGTAGCCCCGACGGTGCCGGCGCCCTGCCGCCGCAAATTCAGGAATTCCTCCGCCGCTTCGGCGTGCCGCAGGGCGATCGCGGCGCCCCGCCCGGCAAGCGCGACCGCGTTGGCATGGCCCAGGGATCGGGCTTCTTCGTCTCCGCCGACGGTTTCGTCATCACCAACAACCACGTGGTTGAGAACGCGCGCGCGGTGACCGTCACCACCGACGCGGGCGCGGTGCTCAAGGCAAGGGTGATCGGGACCGACCCCAAGACCGACCTTGCCCTGTTGAAGGTTGAGACGACCGGCGGCAAGGCCGATTTCCCCTTCGTCGCGCTGTCGCAGGACGCGCCACGCCAGGGTGAATGGGTGGTGGCGATCGGCAACCCGTATGGCCTGGGCGGCACCGTCACCGCGGGCATTGTCTCGGCCACCGGGCGCGACATCGGCGCCGGCCCGTATGACAATTTCCTGCAGATCGACGCGCCCATCAACAAGGGCAATTCCGGCGGCCCGACCTTCAACCTCAAGGGCGAGGTGGTTGGCGTGAACACGGCGATCTTCTCGCCCTCCGGCGGCAATATCGGCCTGGCCTTCGCCATCCCCGCCAACACGGTGGCCAGCGTGTTTGAAGCGCTGTCGCATGACGGGCAGGTGGCGCGCGGCTTCATGGGCGTGCGCCTCCAGCCGGTCAATGACGAGATCGCCGAGGGCCTTGGCCTGTCCACCGCCCAGGGCGCACTGATCGCCCAGGCCGATGCCGGCTCGCCGGCCGCACTGGCCGGGCTGCGATCGGGCGATGTGATCCTGGCCATGAACGGCATCGCCATCACCGATGCCCGCGAGCTCAGCCGCCGCGTCGGCATGCTCAAGCCTGGCGAGACCGTCACCCTGCGCTATCTGCGGGATCGCCAGGAACGGACGATCGAGGTCAAGCTGGGTGAGCAAACCCCGCAGCGCGCGGCCAGCGCCGAGCCCGCCCCGCGCGATGACGGCGCAATCGCTGGCCTGGGGGTGCACCTCGCACCCGCCACCCAGGTCCGCGGCGCTGGTGACGAGGGCGTGGTGATCGTCGAGGTTGACCCGGAGGGCACCGCCGCCGCGCGCGGCCTGGCCGATGGCGACGTGATCCTGGAGGTTGCCGGCCACAAGGTCAGCGCGCCGGCCGACATCCGCGCCGGGCTGGACAAGGCGCGGCGCGACGGGCAGCGCTTGCTGATGATGAAGGTGCGCGGCGAACAGGGCCAGCGCTTCGTGGCGATCCCGGTGCCCAAGGCCGGGTGATCCGGCTTGCGGCCACGGCACGTCTGGTTGAACATCGCGGCAAAATCGGAGGAATTGCCGCGATGTCTGACAAGCCCGTGCTGTTGATCGATACCCCTGCGCCGGGGATTCGGCGGTTGACGATGAACCGGGCGGAGAAGCGCAACGCGCTGAACAACCCGCTGCGCGCTGCCATTCTGGAGGCGTTGATCGAGGCCGACCGGGACCCCGAGGTGAAGGTTTCCATCCTGCGCGGGGCGGGGCCGAGTTTCTGCTCGGGCTACGATCTGTCGGCCAACAACGCGGTGGAGCAGCCGTATTACACCGCGGGCGGGCCCGGCGCCTGGGCGCGGCATGTGGTGGAGGGGTGGATGAAAATCTGGGACCTCGCCAAGCCGGTGATCGCGCAGGTGCATGGGCATTGCCTGGCCGGCGGGAGCGAGTTGGCGACGTGTTGCGACCTGGTCTACGTGGCCGAGGATGCGAATATTGGCTACCCGCCGGTGCGACTTATGTCGCCGCCGGACAACCAGTTCCACCCGTGGCTGATGGGCATGCGCAATGCCATGGAGATGATGCTGACCGGCGACGGGATTTCCGGCATCGAGGCGGCGGCGAAGGGATTCGCCAACCGCGCCTTTCCGGCGGCGTCGCTGGATGAGGAGGTGCTGAAGATCGCGACCCGGGTGGCGCTGATCCCCACCGAGTTGAACCAGATCAACAAGCGCAGCGTGCACCGGGCGATGGAGGCGCAGGGGCTGCGCGCGGCCATCCGGGCGGGGACGGAGTTGCAGGCGCTGGCGTTCACGACGGCGGCGAGTTTGGAGTATCGGGCGCAGTTCAAGCGGGATGGCAAGAGCGTGAGCGCGGTGCTGAGCCAGCGGGATAAGGCGTTTGGGGATTATCGGGAGAAGAAGGAGTAAAGGCGCAGGTCATTGGGCGGAATTAAGAAAGAAAGCGGCCACAAAGACACGAAGGCACAAAGAAATCCAGAAAAGAAGAGTG
>JBBQOT010000354.1:0-4157 GCA_038331165.1 Acetobacterales bacterium | reverse complement strand
GAGGCGTCACGGCTGATCACCGCCATCTTGGCGCGGCTGCCGGGGTCGCGGCTGACGGCCTTGATCTCGATGATCCCATCGTAGATTTCCGGCACTTCCTGGGCGAACAGCTTGGCCAGGAAGCCGGGATGGGTGCGGCTGAGGAAGATCTGCGGCCCGCGCACTTCCTCGCGCACGTCGAAGATATAGGCGCGCACCCGGTCGCCGTTGCGGAAGCTTTCGCGCGGGATCAGCTCGTCGCGGCGCAGCAGCGCCTCGGCGCGGCCCACCTCCACCATCAGGTTGCCGTACTCGGTGCGCTTGACCACGCCGTTGATGACCTCGCCGACGCGGTCCTTGAACTCGTCGAACTGCTTCTTGCGCTCATACTCGCGCACCCGCTGCACGATCACCTGCTTGGCGGTCTGGGCGGCGATGCGGCCGAAATCGATTGGCGGCAGCGGGTCGACGATGAAGTCGCCGATCCCCTTCTCGGGGAACAGCTTCTTGGCGATCGCAGCCGGCATCTGCGTTTCTTCGTTCTCCACTGCCTCGACGATCTCGGTCCAGCGCGACAGGCGCACATCGCCGGTCTTTTTGTCGATGGTCGCGCGGATGTCCTTCTCGTGGCCGTACTTGGCGCGGCCGGCCTTCTGGATGGCCTGTTCCATCGCCTCCAGCACCTCGTCGCGCTCGATCGATTTCTCGCGGGCGACGGCGTCGGCGACCAGCAGCAATTCAGGGCGGGCGATCGAGGTATCCATGGTCGGGCCTCTTGCGTGGGACGCGGGTGGAAGGGTCAGTTCGGGGTCGCTGCCAGCGCGGTGGCGGCGATGAGGGCGTCGGTCAGCACCAGCTTAGCGCGGCGGATGTCGGCCAGCGGCAGGGCAAGCTCGGCGCCGTCGTCCAGCCGTATGCGGGCATGCCTCTCATCGGCCCCCAGCACCACGCCGGAGATGCGGCGGCGCCCGTCGAGCGGCACCGACATTTCGGCGCGCGCCAAGTGGCCGGCGAAGCGGTTCCAATCCTTCACCCGGGTCAGCGGGCGATCAATGCCGGGCGACGACACCTCCAGCGTCCAGGCACCGGGCACGATGTCGGCCACGTCGAGCACCGCGCCCATCGCCTGGCTGATCGCCTCGCAATCGGCGACCTTGATCGGCGCGCCGTCGGCGCGGTCGGCCATCACCTGCACCGTCGGCCGCTCGCGCCCCAACACCGCCACGCGCACCAGTTCGAAGCCCATGTCCACCATCGATGGCGCTATGGCATCGGCTATCCGGCCCTCAAGGCCGGAATTACGCGGCAGATCATCGCTCGGCGGATCATTCACCAAAACAAAAAAGGCGGCCCGTTAAGGCCACCCCCCGTTACAGCCCGGAAGATATGAAGACGCCCATATAGGACAGTGAATATCCAAAGGCAAGGTCAGCGCGGCACCAGCAGAGAAAGGTCGAGCCCGCTATCGGCCCGCGCCCCGCCGCGTAGCAGCCGCGTCTCGTCTCGCCCGTCCGACAGCCGCGCGACTGCTGCGTCGTGCTGCGGCGTCGCCCGGCGCGTTACCACCCAAACGCGCCGGCCCGGATCCAGCGCCGGCACTGCCGCGGCGGCAACGAACGTGCCGGGGAAATCCTGGTACCACCGCCCGTCGGCGCGGCCGAACACCTGAAACGGCTCCGGCTGCCAGCCGTAATGCAGCAACATCAGCGCCGCCGGCGCCGGCACCAGCAAGATCGCATCGCCTGGCTGCATCCGCTCGCGCAGCAACGCCGTGACCTGCGGCCAACGCTCGGCCGCCGCAACCGGGCGCCAGGAAGGCACACCATGCAGCTGCACCGCCAGCAGCACCGCGGCCATCACCACACCCGCGTGGCGCAGCCAGCCGAGTGCCACTGCCACCAGCACGATATGGATCGGCACCAGCCAGAGCAGCACCCGGCCGTTCATCAGCGGCCGCCATTGGCTGATCGCCCAGGTCACCGCCGGCACGCCCGCCAGCACGACCACGGCCATGCCGATGGCAATCCAGCGGTTGAGCCCTGGGCGCCGGACCAGTGCCAGCAGTCCAAGCCCGCCAAGGCCGATGAACAGCAGGTCGGCCAGCGGCTGCGGCCAAGCGACCGCGGGCAGGCCGACGACCTTCTGCACCGCATAGCGTAGGTCGGCCAGCCCCGGCGTGGGGATCCAAAATGCCGCAAGATCGCTCGCGGTCTGCGTCAGCACGGTCGGCAGCCAATACAGCCAGGCACAGGCCACCAGCGCCTGGGTCACCAGCCAGCGCCGCACCAGCCCCGGCGCGCGCGCCTGTCCGGTAACCCAGCACAGCAAAGCCATGCCGTTCAACGCGCCGACCATGATCGCGGCCACGTTGTGGGTGTACAGCGCGACAACCTCGCACAGCCCGAGTGCCGCCAGGGTGCGCCGATCGCCATCACGCAGCACGTGCGCGGCCAGCAACACCGACAGCACGCCCAGCAGCGACAGCAGCGAATACGCCCGCGCCTCCAGGCTGACCTCGATCATGGTGGCCGAGCCGGCGATCAGCCACGCCGCGAACAGCCCGGCCAGCGCGCCGCCCAGGCGCCAGGCGAGCACCCCGCCCACCACGATGGTCGCGCCGTCCGGCAGGATCGACACCACGCGCAGCCATTCGGGGCTCAGGCCCAGCCGTGCGCCGATGCCCGCCAGCGCGTAGAACAGCGGCGGGTTCGTCTCCAGCCGGCCGGCCGCCCCCCACAGATCCCGCATTGACAGCGCAGCGAAATGGGCGGTGGCCGCCTCGTCATAGGTCAGTTCATGGTGCGGCAGCATGAACAGCCGCAGCGCGAGGCCGCAAAGGCTTGCAAGCAGAATCCCTGGAAAAACCATTCGTTGCAGACGCGGCGACATGCCCGGAGCTTGACAGATGCCCAACCGCGGGCGCAAGGCGCCGTCATGGGCAGCCGGGCGAGTCAGAAGCGATGACGGGGATGAACGCGCCACCGGACGAAACCGTCATCCCAGAATTGTGCGTCGTCATTCCGGTGCTGAACGAGCGCGACAACATCGCCCCGATGGTGGCGCGGCTGGAGGCGGTGCTGGCCGGCGTCGCCTGGGAAGTGATCTACGTCGATGACGATTCCACCGACGGCACGCGCGAGGCGGTGCGCGCGGTGGCGCAGGGCAACCCGCGCGTACGGCTGCTGCACCGCATCGGCCGGCGCGGCCTCGCCTCGGCCTTCATCGAGGGAGCACAGGCCAGCCTCGCCACCAACATCGCCGCTATCGACGGCGACCTGCAACACGACGAAACGGTCCTGCCGAAGATGCTGGCGGTGCTGCGCGAAGGGGCCGCCGACATCGTCGTCGGCTCCCGCCACGTCGCGGGCGGCGGCATGGGCCAATTCGCCGCCGCCCGCGTCGGCATGAGCAACTTCGCCACCATGCTGGCCCGCCCGGTGCTGCGCACCCCGATCAGCGATCCGATGAGCGGCTTCTTCATGCTGCCCCGCACGGTGTTCGACCGCGCGGTGCGCCGGCTGTCGGCGATGGGCTTCAAGATCCTGCTCGACATCGCCGCCTCTCTGCCCGAGCCGCCGCGCATCCGCGAGTTGCCCTACGAATTCCGCACCCGCCAGCACGGCGAGAGTAAGCTCGACGCCGGGGTGCTGCGCGACTACGTGCTACTGATCGTCGACAAGCTGGTCGGCCACATCCTGCCGGTACGCTTCGTGCTGTTCGCCGGTGTCGGCGCGGTCGGCATCGCCGCCCACCTTCTGGTGCTGCGGCTATTCCACCACACGCTCGATTTCGACTTCTACACTGCCCAGACGACCGCCACGGCGATGGCAATCCTGGGTAACTTCCTGCTCAACAACATATTCACCTTCCGCGACCGCCGGCTCAAGGGTTGGCGGTTCCTGGTCGGGCTGGCCACCTTCGCGGCAATCTCGGCGGTCGGCGCGGCGGCCAACATCAATGTCGCCGCCCTGCTGTTCGGCCCGGCGAAATCGAGCTGGTACGTGGCGGGCTTCGCCGGCGCGGCCATGAGCCTGGTGTGGAACTACGCGGTGTCGTCGGCCGTCACCTGGCGGCGATAGGGGCGATAATAGAAAGGCCAGGGCGTCGCCCTGGACCCACCAGGTCCCGAGCACGCCTTCGCGCGACGGGCCAAGCCCCTGGACCTTAAATATATCAAA
>JBBQOT010000353.1:0-4159 GCA_038331165.1 Acetobacterales bacterium | reverse complement strand
GGCTCCGCCCGTTCGACTGCCGCACCGCCTGCCCACCGCCGATCAGCGTGTCGCCGGCCATCAACTCCTCGAACAGGAAGAACGGCACGTCGAATTCCCAGCGCACGGTATAGTCGTCCACCTTCACCATGCGCCCGGGCTTGCCCTGCGGCGACATGTCGGGAATTGGCGTGGGCGTGATGTCCTTGTTGCCGTAGATCTCGTCGAACCAGAAGATGAAGTCGCTCGCGGTCATCGGCGCGCCGTCCGACCAGCGCAGGCCACGGCGCAGGAACAGCGTGAAGCTCTTGCCGTCGGCCGCCTGCTCCCAGCCTTTGGCCAGCGAGGGCATCGGCTTGGTGCCGGTATGGTCCACCAGGATCGGCCGGTCCGACGCATTCAACCGGTTGCCGTTCTCATCGTCACCCGACCCGGTAAAGCCGCGCCGCCAGGTGCCGCCATACTTGCCGATCTCGCGCACCGGCTGGATCACCATCAGGTCCTGCGGCAGCCGGTCCTTCACCGGCGGCAGTTTTCCCGCCTGCACCAGGGCCGCCAACCCCGGCGCCTCCTTGAAGCTGGTCGGAAATTTCGCGGGGTCGGTCACGATGGTCATGCCCTCGGGCGTGCCCACCAGTCCGGATTGCCCAAGCTGGCCCTGCGCCCACGCCGGCGGCACCGGGGCCAGCAACACGGCCCCCAGCATCGCCGCCGCCACCAAACCGATGTTTCGCATGTTTCCCCCTGCCGCGGCCGATCACCGGCGCGCGATATCATTGGCGGAACCTTCCGCCGTTTATCCCGCCGCGGTCAAGCGACCGGCCCTACCACCAGCGTGGTCCCGTCCACCCCCACCACCCGCAATACCCCCTGCGGCGCCGGCGCCTCGGTCCCCTTGGCCAGCCGGGCGTTCCAATCGCTGTCACCCACCCGCACCCGCCCGGCGCGGCCGTGGAACTCCAGCGCCACCGCCTCGCGCCCCACCAGGCCAGACGATGGCGTGTTCAGCTGCGCCACCTGACGCGGGCCACGAAACCGCAACCCCACGAAAATGCTGACCGCGGCCAGAACCGCGAAGACCACCACCTGCACCGCGAAGCCGGGTGCCGCCACCTGCGCCACCACCCCGGTGCCCAGTGCCGCAAGCCCCAGCCACATCATGAACACGCCGGGTACCACCATCTCCAGCAGCATCAGCACCAGCCCGGCGGCCAGCCACAGCACGGGTTGCGGCAGGTCCATCATTTCAGCCCCGCACGCTCGGCACCGACCCGCCGGCCCGCGGCGCGGCGTCGGGCGCGCGCAGCAATTCCATCGCCTGGGCGATGCCACCTGCCATGGCGGTTGCCTCTATTGGAATCATCACCAGCCGCGTGCCGGGGCTGTCGGCCACCTTGGCAAAGGCGTCGACATAGCGCACGGCAATGAAGTAGCGCAGCGCCGCCTCGCCGCCATCGGCCGCCGCCAGGGCAACCACCCGCGTCGCCTCCGCCTCGGCCTGGGCCAGCCGCTCGCGCGCCTCGGCATCGCGCGTGGCCGCCTGCTGGCGCCCTTCGGCGGCCAGGATCAGGCCCTGCTTCTCGCCCTCGGCGCGCATGATCGCGGCCTGGCGCTGGCCCTCCGCCTGGGCCACCGTGGCGCGGCGCTCCCGCTCGGCGGTCATCTGCAGGTTCATGGCGCGGATCAGGTTCTCCGGCGGCTCGATGCGGCGGATTTCCACCCGGCTGACCTTCACCCCCCACGGCTCGGTCACCCCGTCCATGATGACCAGCAATTGCGCGTTGATCCGCTCGCGCGACGACAGCGCGGAGTCCAACTCCAGCTCGCCGATCACCGCGCGTATATTGGTCATCGCCAGGGTGGACAGCGCACTCTCCAGGTTGGTGATCTGATAGGCCGCCTTGGCCGCCTCCATCACCCGATAATAGATCACCCCGTCCACCGCCACGGTGGCGTTGTCCTTGGTGATCACCGATTGCTCGGGAATGTCGAGCACCTGCTCCTGCACGTTCAGCTTGCGGCCGACCCGGTCGATAAAGGGAATCAGGAAATTCAGCCCGGGGTGCAGTTCGCGCGTGAAGGCGCCGAAGCGCTCCACGGTCCAGATCTGCCCCTGCGGCACCGTCTTGGTACCGGCGAAGACGGTTGCGACCACCAGCACCAAAACCAGCACCCAGATCAGCCCGAACGCTCCGTCCATCCGCATCCTCCCCGCGCGCTTGGCGCTTTTGATCGGCCGACCGTAGCATGCGCTGCCGCAGAGGGGGATTCCGTTGGTGACCACGAACAGGCGCACGCAACTGCTGCTGGGTTTCGACCCCGGTGCGGCCGGGCGCGCGATCATCGAGGGCGCGATCGGCGGCGCGGCGGACATCAGGATGCTGCCGGCACTGGACGCGACCGCCCGCCGCGCGGCGCTGCGGGGGGCCGCCGTGCTGCTCACCCGCAACACCGCGCGCGACCTGCTGCCCGGCGAGGCGCCATTGCTGGCCGGTGCCAGCCTGATCCAGTTCCTGCCGGCCGGCATCGACTTCATCCCGCTCGGCGACCTGCCGCCCGACGTGCCCGTGGCAAGCAATGCCGGCGCCTATTCCGCGCCGATGGCCGAGCATGCGCTGGCCCTGACGCTGGCCGCCGCAAAGCGGCTGATCCCCGAGCACGAAGCACTCAAGCGCGGCGAATTCAACCAGATGGCGCCCAACCGAACGCTGGCCGGCATGACCGCCGGCATCATCGGCTTCGGCGGCATCGGCCAGGCGACGGCGCGGCTGATGCGGGCACTGGGCATGCACATCCACGCGATTAACCGCAGCGGCACCACGACTGAACCGGTCGACTGGATCGGCACCACCGCCCAGCTCGACACGCTGCTGGCGGCCAGCGACGTGGTGGTGGTCAGCATCCCGCTGACCCGCGCCACCGAGGGGCTGATAGGCGCCCGCGAACTGGGGCTGATGAAGCCCGACGCCATCCTGGTGAACCTGGCGCGCGGCGAGATCGTCGGCGAGGCGGCGCTGTTCGCGCATCTGCAATCGCACCCCGGCTTCACCGCCTGCATCGACGCCTGGTGGATCGAGCCGGTGCGCCATGGCCGCTTCGCCATGGACCTGCCGTTCATGACCCTGGCCAACGTGATCGGCTCGCCGCACAACTCCGCCTCGGTGCCATCGACCGGGCCGGAGGGGATTCGCCTGGCCGCCGAGAACTGCCTGCGCGCCCTGCGCGGCGAGCCGGTGCGCAATCTGGTCACCGACGCCGACCGCTATTTGTGAGAGGAACTGCGCCATGAAGATGAAAGCCGCCGTGCTGTGGGAATGCGGGCGCGCCGGCCCCTATGCCGAAACCCGGCCGATGACGATCGAAGAGGTCGAGCTCGACCCACCTGGCCCCGGGGAAATCCTGATCGAGGTCGCGGGCGCCGGGCTGTGCCATTCCGACCTGTCGGTGATCGACGGCACCCGCCCGCGCAGCGTGCCGGTCATTCCGGGCCATGAGGGCGCTGGCATCGTGCGCGGGCTCGGGCCGGGCGTGACGGGGTTGGCCGAGGGCGACCATGTGGTGACCGCCTTCGTGTCATCCTGCGGGGATTGCCGCTATTGCGTGCGCGGCCGGGTCAGCCTGTGCGCCACCAACTTCAACGCGCGCAGCAGCGGCACACTGATCACCGGCGGCCGGCGGCTGCGGCTGAACGGCGAATACATTCCGCATTTCAGCGGGCTGAGCCTGTTCGCACAGTACATCGTGGCGGCGCGGTCATCGGCGGTGCGCATCGACAAGGATGTGCCGCTGGAACACGCATCGCTATTCGGCTGCGCGGTGCTGACCGGCGTGGGCGCGGTGCTGAACACGGCCGGCGTGCAGCCCGGTGGGGTGATGGCGGTGGTGGGGCTGGGCGGCGTTGGCATGAACGCGCTGATGGGCGCCGTGGTGGCGGGCGCCGAGCGCATCATCGCGGTCGACACCAATCCGGCGAAGCTGGAACTGGCCCGCGAACTCGGCGCCACCGATACCTTCCTGGCCGGCAACGCCGATACGGTGGCGGCCATTCGCGACGCCACCGACGGCGGCGTGGACTGGGCGGTGGAGACCGCGGGCGTGGGCGAGGCGATGGAACTGGCCTATGCCATCACCGCGCGCGGCGGCAGCGTGGTCAGCGCCGGGCTGCCGGCGCAGGGCTCCA
>JBBQOT010000352.1:0-4180 GCA_038331165.1 Acetobacterales bacterium | reverse complement strand
GTTGCACAAAGCCTCCCAGCTGGGCCTGTTGCAGCAGTTTGGTGCGCACCGGGTCCTGGCCCGACAGCTTGGGCAGGAAGAAGTTCAAGCTGGCGGCCAGCCAGATGATCACGACGAAAACGCCGCAGCGCTTGAGGATATCGCGGAATTGCACCCGTGTCCCTTTGCGGCGTTCTCGTCGGGTCAGAATATCAGGCGGGCTGCAGCGACCACAGCACCATCGGGAAGGTCAGATGCCAGTGAGCGCCATTGACGTAGTTGTTTTCCGCCGTTGGCCAGTTCTTCCAGTATGTGGTGTTCATCGGGATGCGATGGTGCAGCTGCACGATCTGGATGTCGGGCAGTTCCGGCAGCCATATTTCCATCGCGCGGCGGAACAGGTCTTTCAGCTTGGCGATGTCGGTGGGCGGCACCATGAACATCTCGTCGACGATCTTGTCGTAGGCGGCGTTCTTCCAGCGCGCGAAATTCACTTGGTGGCCGCCGGGCACCGCCACCGAGGCCGACTGGTACAGCTTCAGCGTGTTGTAGGGCTCATTGACGCTGCCGCCATGGCCGTAGATCGCGCCGGTGTATTGCCCCTTCTGGAAACGGTCGTCGAAGTCGGGCGGCAGCGACATGCTGGCATCGACGCCGGCGCGCTTGAGCATCTCGGTCAGCACCGGGCCGATCGCCGGGCCGGTGCCGCCGAAACCGATGATGTCGATGGTGAGCTTCTTGCCGGCTGCATCGGCCCAGATGCCGTCGCTGCCCTTCTTGTAGCCCTTGGAGGTCAGGATCGCGTCGCCCTTCCGGCGGTCGAACGCCAGGGTGTCGTGCTTGGCCAGCAGGTCCTTGATATGCTCCTTGTACGGCGCCAGCGGCGCGTAGTCGGGCATCGGCAGCGGCGAGACCTCGGAGGCGCCGAGAAAGCCGACGTCGATGACCTGCTGGCGGTCGATGTAATGACTGATCGCCCAGCGCACGTCCTTGTCATCGAAGGGCGGGCGCTCGTTGTTCAGATAGAGCGCGATCGGCCACCAGTCGCGATAGCCGAACGGCGGCTTCTGGCCGGAATGGGTGGTGATCTTGGGGTTCTGGCGGAACACGGTGGGGAAGGTGGCCGCCTGCATGCCGGTGCCGGCATCGACCTGGTTGGTGATCAGCAACTGCGCGGTTTGCTGTTCGCCGGCGGTGGGCAGCCAGATGTTGCGCAACACGGCGGGAAGCGGGGCGAGCCCCCGGTCGGCGGCCCACCAACTGGCGCGGCGGTCGAACACCTTCTGCTGCGGGCTGGCCGCCGTGACCTGCCACGGCCCGGTGGTGACGGGCAGACCCTTGGCAATGTCGAAATGCTTGAAGGTGGTCCAGTCCTGGCCCTCGAAGATGTGCTTGGGCACGATGTAGACGCCGATGTCGTATTTGTACGACATGAAGAAGAAGAAACGCGGCGAGGGGATATTGAAGTCGATCACCACGGTATTGGCGTCGGTGGCCGTGGCCTTCTCGACCGCCTGTTTGACGTCGATGCCCCAGCGTACTTTTGGCCCCAGGTCGCGCAGGCTGTTCAGCGTGAAGGCCACGTCCTCGGCGCTGAACGCCACCCCGTCGGACCACTTGATGCCAGGGCGGGTTTTGATCGTCAGCTTCTTGAAGTCGGGCGAGAACTCGAAGCTCTCGGCCAGCCACATGTGCATCTTGTCGGCAAAGGCGGAGTAGTAGGCCAGCGGCTCGTACATCAGGTTCGGGCCGTTCTGGTGGTTGGAGCCGAGGGAGTATGGGTTCCATAGTTCGAAATCGACCCAGCGGCCCTCGCGGCCGCCCCAGACCAGGATCATGGTGCGGTCGCGCGGCGGTGCGGCGGGCTGGGCGTGGGCTTCCTGCCACGGCAGGGCGATGGCGGTGCCGGCGAGCACGCTGGCCTTCAACAGGTCGCGGCGGCTGGGGGCACGGCGGGGTGCGTCGGACATGGCTTGGTCCCTTCCTCCTGGTCTGCGCGGGTTGGCCCCGCCGCAGTCGTTGCTGTGCCGGCTGGCACCCGGTGGTGACGTGGGGAGCAGTAGGACTGGCCTGTCCGGGGTCGTCAAGCATCGCATGCACGCCGGGCGCTGGCGCTGCTACGCTGGGTAGCGCTGCCCCCATTTTCCGCTGAACACCACGTCGGACAGCACCGTGCGGCCCACCGGCCCGAACTTTCCCATCGGCCACCCGATCGGCAGGATGGCGTAGGAATGCACCCCCTCGGGCAGCCCCATCGCCGCCTCGGCCTCCTTGGCATACAGCAGGTGCCGTGTGGTCAGGGTGGAGCCCAGCCCCAGCGCGCGCGCCGCCAGCAGCATGTTCTGCACCGCGGGGTAGATCGACGCCCCGGACCAGCGGGTCGGTGTGGCCTTGCCCTCGTCCAGGCAGGCGACGATCCACACCGGCGCTTCGTGGAAGTGCTCGGTGAGGTATTCCACCGCATGGTGCTGGCGGGCGTATTTTTCCTTGGTGATGCCCGGCGGCGGGGCGCTGGTGGCATAGCGCGGCCCCACCACCTCGTCGAACGCGCGCTTGTAGAAGCCCTGCACTGCCTTTTTCACAGCGGGGTCGGTCAGCACCAGGAAGCGCCAGCGCTGGAAATTGCCGCCGTTGGCGGCCGCCACGCCGGCTTCGAGGATCTTGCGGATCAGCGCATCGGGCACCGGGTCGGGCTTGAGGCGGCGCATGGCGCGCGTGGAGTGGATGATCTCGAACACATCGTTCATGTCGTGCGCTCCTTGAGAAACCAATCCACCAGTGCCGGCTGGAGGTCGCGCGGATAGGTGTGCGACAGGTCGTCGACCTCGACATAGGTGACATCCGCCCCCACCGCCTGGAACGCCAGATGCGCCGCCCGCCCGATATTCACCGGAAACATCCAATCCAGCGCCCCGTGCACCAGATGGATCGGCAGGCCGCGCAGCCGCGCCCGCCCGCTCATTTCGATCAGGATCGGATGGAAACTCGCCGCGAACGGTGCCAAATGGGTGAACCGGCTGTCCGCCTGCACGCCGCTCAGCAGCGTGAAGGTGCCGCCGTCGCTCATGCCGGTCAGCAACAGCCGAGTGATATCCACTGGCCAGCGTGCGGCGATGAATTCCACCATGCGCTCGATGTTTGGCGTGTCCACATCCTCGCCCGCCAGCGCCCAGGAGCCGCCCATGGCCGTGGGCGCCGCCACGATCAGCCCGCGGCTGCGCGCCGTGCGCACCCAGTGCCACAAAAAGCTGCGGCCATGCCCGCTGCCGCCGTGCAGCGCCACCACCAGCGGGCGGGGCACGTCGTCGCGCGTGTCCTCGGGCACGAACAGCGAAAAGCCGCCGCGTTGGCCGTCGGCGTTCTCGGCGTGCAGCACACCGCGGCGGGGTTGGCCCATGCCGAGCGCCAGGTCGGCTTTCAGCGCCGCATCCTCGCGCTGTTCCGGTTCCATGAAGAACAGGCTGACCGCCGGCAGCACGCGGGCGAGCGGGAACAGCGCCTCCTGTGCCCGCGCCTCGCTGCGCAGGGCCCGGTAGGCGCGGCGAATATCCCCGCCCACGGCGGCAACCCGCAGGCCGCCCCAGGCTTCCAGCGTGGCTTCGGCGGCGTGTTCGACCTGGCCACGGAAGGCGGCGAGCTGGTCGGGCCAGGCGGCGGCGCGGAAACGCTCGATGGCGGCGGCGAGCGGTTCGTCGGGTGCGCCGACGGCATCGAGCACCGCTTCCATTTCGCCGGGGTGGAGGTGGCGGGCGACGAAGCCCAGCGGGGCGAGGGCGGCCATCAGCGCATCGACCGTTTCGGCGATGGTTTGCTCCAGCGTGGCGGCGTCGACCGCTGGGGCCGGCATCAGCCCAGGCTCGGCCGCCCGGCGGCGACCCAGGCGTGGTAGTCCGCCATGGTGCGATCGCCGGCGGGGTAGAAGCCGGCGATGGGTTCGCCAAGCTCGACCCGGCGCTTGATGTAGGCCTCGACCTGTTCCTGTTCCAGGCCGGAAACGGCGATTTTGTCGGCAAGGTGGCGCGGAATGATCACCACGCCGTCCTCGTCGCCGACCACGATATCGCCGGGGAATACCAGCACGCCGCCGCAGCCGACCGGCTCGTTGAGCCCGACCGCCAGCAGCGACACCGTGTGGGGCGGCGGCGTGAAGGTGCGGGCGTGCACCGGCAGGTCCATTGCCATCAGCGGGCCGGCGTCGCGC
>JBBQOT010000351.1:0-4185 GCA_038331165.1 Acetobacterales bacterium | reverse complement strand
GGGGCGCGGCACCCCGCCGCCCCACCCCCCCATCCGTATTGCGTGCCCCTTTGACGACCGCGGACACGTTCGCTGTTGCTCAGACTGCCATCTTCGCCTGCGCTCAGGCCTTGGAGATGGTGCGGTAGAAAAACAGGTCCTCGAACAACCCCTTGGGGTAGCCGCGCAGGTTCGAGCGCATGGCGATGACCCAGTTGTTCTGGAACATCCACACATACGGCCCTTCGTCGGTCACCCGCTTCTGCAGATCGACATACATCGCCTCGCGCTTCTTGGCATCGAGTTCCTGCGCCGCCTTGGTCATGTCGGCGGTCAGTTCGGGGATCAGCCAGCTGGCGCGCCACGGGCCGGTGCGCGCCTTCGGCGGGTCGGAGATGTCGGCGCCGTTGACGAAGAAATCGGCGTTGGTGTGCGGGTCGAAATAATCCGGTGCCCACGAGATCAACGCCATCTGGAAGGTGCGCCCGCGGATTTCGCCGATCACCTGTTTGGCGTCGCCCGAGGCGATGGTGGCCTTGATGCCGCCCATCGCCAGGGTCTGCTGGATCGCCTGGGCCATCTGCGGGAACGGATCGTTCGTGTTGGCCGACAGCTTCACCTCGAAGCCGTTGGGGAAGCCGGCTTCGGCCAGCAGCTTCTTCGCGCCCGCCACGTCCAGCTTGAACGGGTTGTACGCCGTGGCGCCAAAATACCCCAGCGGAAGGAAGGTCTGGTGAACGAAGAAGCGGTCCTTGAGGAAGGTGTTCGCCATCGCCTGGTAGTCGACCAGCATCTTGACCGCACGGCGCACTCGAACATCGGCAAACGGGCCGTGCTTGAGGTTCATGATGGCGTACCAGTTATTGGCGCCAGCGAAGCTTTCGATCTTGATGTCCTTGTTGGCCCTCAGCGGCCCCAACTGGTCGGGCGTGAGCGCGCGGGCCACGTCAATATCGCCCTTTTCCAGGGCGAGGCGCTGGGCGCCGGGCTCGGGCAAATGGCGCATGATCACGCGCTTCAGCTTCGGCGCACCCATGCGAAAGTCGGGGAAGGCCTCCAGCGTGATGCTTTCGTTCGGCTTCCACGCCACCAGCTTGTAAGCACCGGAACCGGCGGAATTGGTCTTGAGCCAGGCGTTGCCGAGATCGCCGTCCTTTTCGTTGGCCAGTGCCACCTTCTTGTCGACCACCGAGGCGACGATCGAGGTCATCAGGTTCAGCACCAGCGTCGGCGCGAAGCCGGCGGGCGATGTCAGAGACAGCGTGCTGGCGTCCGTCGCCTTCACCAGATCCTTCACGTTGGTCTTGTCCCAGCCAAGCTGCGTCAGCAGGAAGCCGGAGGTCTTGTTCATGATGACGACGCGCTGCAGCGACCAGGCCGCGTCTTCGGCGGTGACCGGATTGCCCGAGTGGAACTTCATGCCGGAGCGGATCTTGAACGTATAGTTCTTGCCGTCGGGGCTGACCGTCCAGCTTTCGGCCACGCCGCCGACCATCTTGGTCAGGTCCTCGGCCTCATAGCGCAGGATGCGGTCATAGAGATTGGTGTCGATCTCGATGCCCGTCAGTTCATAGCACTCGCCGGGGTCGAGCGTGATGGTGTCGTCGATCGACTTGGCGATCACCAGCGCATCGCGCGGGGTGGCCGCCTGCACGTCAGGGCTCCAACTGGCCATTGGCGCCATGGCCGTAAAGGCGGCCAGCGTCTGCCGGCGCGTGAGCTTGAACATCATCGGATCTCCTGCATGCAGCCGATCGGCCGGATATAGGAATGAGACACCAGCCTTGCGTTGCACGCAAGTCGGTTATTCCGTATTTCGCCCGTGCCGCCGGCCGGTTCAGTCGGCGGCCCCGGCGCGGATTTCGGCGACAATCTGGCGCAGCGCCGACGCCACGAAGGGCTTTTCCAACACCGGGCGACCGGCGCGAGCAATGAACCCTTCGGTGGCCGCGCCCAGCGTGTCGCCGGTGACGAAGCCGACGCGGCGACACAGATGCGGCCGGTTCTGGCCGAGCCATTCGTAGACCGCGGCGCCGTCCACCCCGGGCATGCGCAGGTCGCACAGGATCAGCGCATAGTCGCGCTCGGCCAGGCGCTGCAGCGCCGCTTCGCCGTTGTCCACCACCTCGCAGTCGAAGCCCAGCCGGAACAGCATGTCGGCCAGCAGGGCGGCGATCTCGGGCTCATCGTCCAGCACCAGTGCCGACTGGCGGGCGCGGACGGCCGGCACGACCTCGGCCACCTCGGCGGCACCATCCACCTCGCCGCGGCGCGGCAGGCGGATGACGAAGCGGGCGCCGCCCTCGGGTGCCTCCTCCAGCGTCAGGGTGCCGCCGTGCACGTCGACGATGCCGCGCGATACCGCCAGCCCGATGCCCATGCCGATGCCGGCCGCCTTGGTGGTGAAGAACGGGTCGAAGATCTGGCCGCGCAGCGCCTCGGGCACGCCCGGGCCGTTATCGGCCACCGTGATGCGCAGGAATTCGCCGTCGAGCGCCGCGGCGATGCGCACACGCCGTGGCTGCGGCCGTGCCTCCAGCACCTGGCGGGCATTGACCAGCAGGTTGCTCAGCACCTGGTTGAACTGGTCGTGGTCACAGGGCACCAGCGGCAGGTCGTCGGGGATATCGCGCTCCACCGCCACGCCGCTGCCGCGCAGGCCGTAGGCGAGCAGTTCGAGAGCGGTCTGCACCGCCGTGGCGACCGACATCGGCTTGACCTGGCTGCGGTTGCGCCGCGCCAGGGCGAGAAAGCTGCGCACGATGCGCCCGCAGCGCTCGGCGGCGGCCTGGATGCGGTCGGTGCGCCCGACCAGGGCGGGGGCGAGTTCGCGGGCTTCCTCGCCCAGCATCATGGCGTTGCCGATCACGATCGACAGCGGGTTGTTCAGTTCATGTGCTACCCCGGCGAGCAGTGAGCCGAAGGCGGCCATCTTCTCGCCTTCGTGCAGCGCCTCGCGCTGGCGAAGGATCTCGGCCTCAGCCGTGCGCACGGTGGTGAGGTCGCGCAGATAGGTGGTGAACAACCGGCGTGAGGGCAGGCGGACCTCGCCCACGGCCAGCTCGGCGGGGAAGGTGGTGCCGTCGGCGCGCAGGGCCTCGGTCTCGATGCGGGTGCCAACCCAGGACGGGGTGCCAGGGGGCGCGGACCAGACGCCGTCGGCGGTCGTGCGGAAGGCGGGCAAGTCGACCAGCGTGCCGACCGCGCGGCCGATCGCCACCTCGCGCATCAAGCCGAGGCTTTGTTCGGCGGCGGGGTTGAACTCAACCACCCGGCCGTGCTCGTCGAACACGATCAGGCAATCGAGCGAGGCGGCGGTGATGGCGGCGTATTGGGCCTCGCCGGCCTTCAGCTCGGTCATGTCGCGGCTGTAGCCCACCACGCCGACCACCGCGCCGGCGGCGTCGCGGAACGGATAGTAAGTGCGATGCACATAGCGCTCGCCGTCGAAATGGCCCAGCCAGCCCTCCCACACCCCGGTCTCGCCTTCCAGCGCGCGTTCGAACAGGGTGCGGTGGATCGGGTCGGGGCGCATCTGTGCATAGGCCGCGTCGCCGACGACCTCGCGGATTGTGCGGCCCAGGATGGCTTCCGGCGGTTGGCGCAGATAGGCCCAGTAGGCGGCGTTGACATAGCAATGCCGCCCGGCGCGATCGACCAGCGCGAGGCGTGCCGGAATCGTGTCCAGCATGGTGCGCAAATCGGCTTCGGTGATGTTCAGCGTGCCGCTGTCGCCGCGCTGCGCCATGGTTGGGGCTCCATCACCGCGTGGCGGCGAATTCCGGCAGGGTGTGGGCGGTAACCGCCGGCACCGGGCCGTTGGCGCGGCGCACATCGACCAGGCAGGTCTGCGCCGTGCAGCCCTGCGATAGGGCCGAGGAGCCGATGTCCTGCGTCACCGCGTTCGGGTTGCCGTGCTTTTCCAACCCGGTCTGCCAGTCGTAGTCATACCAGGCGCCGGTCGACAGGCGGGCGACGCCGGGCATGATGTCGCGCGAGACGATGGCGCCAGCGAGGCATTTGCCCCGATCGTTGAACACCTCCACCACATCGCCGTCGGCGATGCCGCGGGCAGCGGCGTCATCGGGGTTGAGGTAGATCGGCTCGCGCCCCGCCACCTTGGCCGCGGTGCTGTGCGGGCTGGCGTCAAGTTGGCTGTGCAGGCGGCGGGCGGGCTGGTCGGACAGCAGGTGAATCGGGTGCAGG
>JBBQOT010000350.1:0-4189 GCA_038331165.1 Acetobacterales bacterium | reverse complement strand
AGCACGAACACCCACGGCAACCCCACCCAGGCCGCCACCACCCCACCCGTCATCGGCCCCAGCGAATTGCCCAGGAAATACGCCGACGAGGTAATGCCATACGTCACCCCCCGGTTCTCCGCCGGCGTCACCCGGCCGATCAACGCATTGGTCACCGGAACAATGCTGCCAACAAACAGCCCCAGGCTGAACCGCTCCACCACGAACCCCATATACGATCCGGCAAACGCCTGCGGTGCGGTCGCCAGCGCCGCCCCGGCCAGCGCCACCAGCAGCACGAATTTCTCCCCGAACCGATCGCCCGCACGGCTCAGCAACGGCACCGCCACCACCCCGGCCAACCCGGTCACCGACAACGCAATGCCCCCCAGCGTCGCCAGGTTCGGCCGGTCGCCCACGATATCCTGCACATACAACGCCACTACCGGCTGCACCGCCTGCACCGCGAACTGCGTCAACAGCAACACCACCACCAGCGCCGCCATCCCCGGCACCGCCGCCAGCATCCGCAACGAAGTCATCATCGAGGTCGCGGCCTTGGCGTCTTTTGGGGCGGTGAAGGTTTCCGGCACCCACCACCAGCACATCGCACCCGCCACCAGCGAAAGGCTCCCGCCCACGAAAAACGGCAGCCGGTAACTGCCGGTAAGGTCAGCCAACGCGCCCCCCACCACCGGCCCGATCAGTGAGCCCACCAACTGCCCGCTGCTCATCAACCCCAGCGCATAGCCCAGCCGCCGCTGTGGCACCTGGGTAGAAACCAGCACCACCGACGCCGCCGAGAACCCGGCAAACGCCCCCATCAGCACCCGCGCCCCCAGCAGGTGCCAAACATTCTGCGCCAGCCCCATCAACAGGGTGCACAACCCAATCGCAATGGCCGACCGCAAAACCATCAGCTTGCGGCCCCGCCGATCGGCCATCCGCCCCCACATCGGGGCCACGAAAGCGGCAATGAACGAGGTGACCGATGCCAGCGCGCCCGACCACAAATACAGATGCGCGTCGTTGGCCACCCCGATCTCGGGCAGGAACAACGGCATGATCGGGCTGAGAAAGGTGAAGGACAGGCTCATCACCACCTGCACCGCCACCATGGCGAACAACGTGGTCCGCCAATTCGGGGTGCCGTCGTCGTCCCCCGCTGCCGCCTGCGTCATGACCGCACGTCAGGTCATCGTGATCATCACATGCTTGCGGTAGGCCGGGCGCTGCGCCAGCCGCTCGTACCACGCCTGAAGATTCGGCAGGCTCGGCAGGTCGTCGCGCCGGAACGGCAGGTTGAGCCAGCGGTAGCACACCGCCCCGATCGGGATGTCGCCCATGGTGAATTCCGCACCGGCAACGTAAGCGCGGGTGGCAAGATGGGCATCCAGCCGCGCCCAGAGCGCCGAGGTCGCCGGCCGCGCCGCGTCAATGGCCGCCAGGTCGCGCTTTTCCGGCGGCGTGCGGATCAGGCCCCAGAACAGCGCGGTCATGCCCGACATCACCGTGGTGGCCTGCCAGTCCATCCAGCGATCGGCCTCGCCGCGCGCGCGGGGCTCGCTCGGCCACAACGTGCCGGCGGCGTAGCTGGCGCACAGGTACCGCACGATGGCGTTGCTTTCCCACAGCACATAGCCGTCGTCCTCGATGGTGGGCACCACGCCGTTGGGGTTGAGGGCGCGGAACCACGGCTGATCGTTGCCGCCAAACGGGCCGCCCACGTCGGTGCGCTCATACGCCACGCCGCACTCGTCGGCCGCCCACAGCGCCTTCTGCACATTCACCGAGTTGGCGCGGCCGTGGATTTTCAGCATGGTGCGTGTCCCCATTGGTCCACCGCCATGTGACCCGCGGCCGCGCCGGCGCGCAACCCCGCTCAGCCCTGCTTGATGCGCAGCTGCGCCAGCCTTTCGCCCAGGCTGGCGGTCGGCGCGACATTGCCGCTGACCGCGGCCATGGCGGCGGCGATGTTGGGGTCGTCCTGCTCTGGCTTGGTCGTCTTGAGCAGCGAAGCCTTGGCGTTGGCCGCCTCGGCCTGGGCCAGGTTGCGCGCGGCGTTGTCCTGCATCGCTTTCAGCGCCACCGACAGGCCGCTGGTGGCGCCGCTGAGCCCGGCCGCCTGGCGCGCCGCCTCGGCGCGCTGTTCGGCGGCCTGGCGCTGCTGGTCGGCGCGGCTCATGTCGCGCTGGGCGCGGTCGAGGTCGGAGCGGGCGCCGCGAAGCTTCTGCCCGGCGTTCTGGTAGGTCTCCTCCAGCGTGCGAAGAAAGGCTTCGGCATCGATCGCGTCCTGTTTTTCGCGGTCCACGTCGGGGGACATCTGTTCCAGCATGACGACCAGGGTGGCCATGCTTTTCTCCAGCGCCTGCCGCCCGGCCGGGTTGGTTTCGCCGGCCAGCCGCTGGTTGAGCTGCTCGGCCGCGGCCATGCGCTGCTGCGACAGGGCGACGATGGCGGCGGCCTCGCGCCGTTCCTTGTCATAGGCGGCGCGCGCCTGGGCCACCTGCAGGCCGAGCTTGTCGAGATGCTCCTCCATGGTGCGCAGTTCGGCCTCGGTGGCGGCTTTGGGGTCCCAGCGGACGATCGCCTCGATGGCGGAATTGACGGCGCCGTCGGTTTTGACGCCGACGAGGTTGCGGATGAACGTGAACATGTAGGGGGCTCCTTTTCGATCGTTTACGTCAGCCCGCCATCGCGCCGGCATTCAGCAGCGCAACAGCAAGCTGGATGCCGGTCAGGACGCAGGCGGCGGCGATGTTGCCCTGCTCGATCATGGCGCGCAGGTTCGGCACCAGCAGGGCGGCGAGGCGGAAAGTGGCAAGCTGGATCACCAGCGCCACGATGCCCCAGATCAGGATATCAAGCGTGATCTGGCTCGTGGCCAATGTGGCGGCGATCGGGATGGCGAGTGCCACCAGCGTGCCGGCCAGCACCAGGCCCGCGGCCGCGTTGCCGGCGGCGATCAGTGCGCGCTCGTTGAACGGAGTGAGCGCCATGTAGATCATGGCTCCTACCGCCAGCAACGCGAGGGCGACGGCGAATTGCAGCGCCAGCACCGGCAGCCCGGAGCCGAGGGTGGCGAGGATGCTCATGTCAACTCCAGCGTGGCGGGATTGATGTCGATGCCGGCGCGCACTTCAACCCAGGCCTGGCCGCCGCGTTCGACGGCGCTGACCAGGATGTATTCGGTGGGCGGCGCCGGGGCGGGCAGGCCGGTGGCGGCGCCATACAGCATGGCCTGCAGTCGGATGGTCTCGCTGCCCTCGGCGGTGGTGATATCCTCGGTGGCGGCCACCGGGGCGACCTTGCTGCTGCCGGGCGACCAGACGCGGGCATAGGTCTGGCCGTCCTTGGTCTGGAATTCGGGCCAGCCGATCATGCCTTCGGCGGGGTTCAGCCAGACCTCCCATTCCGCGGCATCGGCCGGGGCGACCTCGTCGATCAGGGAGAAGTAGCGGCATTCGTCGGGGCTGCCCTTGGCATCCAGGTGCAGCTGGAACAGTCCGCGGCGGTCGTCGAGGTGCAGGCGCACCAGGCCAGCGGCGTCGAGCCGGCCAACCGCGGCCACCGTCATGCGGCCCTCGGGCGAGGCTTCGGGCGCCACCACCTTGGTGGCGCCGGCGGCGAGGATGAAGGGCGACAGGTCGGCGGTCAGCACCATGCCGACGCGGAAATGCCCCGGCGTGTAAGGCTTCGGCGCGAGGGCGTTGCGCGCCATGGCGGCGGCGGCGGCGAGCGGGTTCATCGACGCATCTCCTGAGTTGCCCGAGGCTCCACCGCGCCGGCGGCGCAGTGCCATGTAGGCCAGCCCGCCGGCACCGGCCACCAAAAGCACGGCGAACAGCGTGCCGCCGAAGCCGACGCCGCCACCGGTCTGCGAACTCGGCGTGCGCTGCTTCGCGGTCTCGGCGGCGGCGATGTCGGGCGGGATATCGGCAGGCACCGCCACCCAGCCTGAATCGGCTTGCGCGCCCGGTGCTGCGCGGGTGTCGAGGTCGGCGAGCTTGCGGCGCAGCTCGGCATTGTCCTTCGCCATCGCGTCGGCCTGCTGGCGCCATTGCTGCACGCCGGGGTCATTGCCGCGGCTGCGGAAGAAGTCGGCATAGCCGGGGCGGGTGAGGTTATCGAGCATGAACCACAGGAACAGCCCATCCCACACCCCGAAGCTGCGCGGCGCGGCCGCGGCATAGGGTGGCGCGGACCAGCC
>JBBQOT010000349.1:0-4198 GCA_038331165.1 Acetobacterales bacterium | reverse complement strand
CGTGGTGCGCCAGGCCGACCGGCCACTGGCCATCCTGAGCCACGTGCCGATCTCCGGCCACGCCCAGACGGGCAACTACTACTTCGAGCGCAACCCGGCCGCCTCGACCTATCCGGGTGCGGAACGGGCGCGCGCCGTGCTGCGCATGGCGCGCGTGCCGGTGGTGTGCATCGCCGGCCACGTGCACTGGAACACGCTCGCGGTGGTGGACGGTATTCCGCACATGACGTTGCAGTCGCTGACCGAGAGCTTCACCACCCATCCGTGCCCGGCCGGTGCCTGGGCGTTGCTGGAACTGGACGACGCCATCGGCTGGCAGGTGTTCGGCAACGATCCCTTTGCCCAGCGCCTCGACGCCACCGCCACGATGCGGCGGTGGATCACGCCGCTGCCACCTTTCGGCGAGATGCCACAGCTGCGCAACCGCGTCGGCTAGAGCAATACCCGGCCGGTCAGGATCGTTGAGATCGAGTGGGCTGGCCGCAAGCGGGAGCCGGCCGCGCTAACCGACCAGATCGGCCAAGGCGATGACCCCGGTCGCTCCCACACGCCGCGGAATCGCAGCGACCAGGGCGCGGGCATAGGCGGGGCGGGTAATAGGCGGCCTGGCCACGAGTGATCCGTGCTAGAATGGCGGAGATTTCATTCGCCGCAGGTGGGGAGAATTAATCCGCCGTTGACAGCCACCGAAGACCAGCCCGCTGACCGATGTGCGCCGGCTGACCAGGGTGTCGAACACCATCGTCGCAGGTCCAATGGGTGAAGTTCCCGCGCTTCTTTTCGTTCACAAAGGGAAGATTCTGGCTTCCTTCGCATCCGGAATTCCCGTCCTGCCCCGCGTGGTCTAAGCTCGTGGTGCAGGCAGTGCGGAGGGTGGATGTCGCAGCCCGGACCTGATGATGCGCTGACGCGGCGGCAATTGACCGAGGCGGTGGCGGCACAGCAACAGCGGCAGCTGGATGAGGCGGCGCGGCTGTACGAGGCGGTGCTGGCGCGAACGCCGCGCAATGCGGATGCACTGCATCTTCTGGGCGTGGTGCGAGCCGAGACCGGGAACAGCGAGCAGGCCGCGGCACTGCTGGCGGCGGCGCTGGATGTGAATCCGCGTGAGCCGACCATCCATTTCAATTTTGCCAACCTGTTGCAGACGATAGGCCGGCTGCGCGAGGCGGTGGCGCATTACGACTTGGCGCTGGGGCTGGCGCCGGAGGCGGCGGAGGCGTGGTACAATCGCGGCAATTGCCTGGGCCGCATGGGGTTCGGCGACGACAGCCTGGCGAGTTTTGAGGCGGCGCTGCGGGTGCGGCCGGCATACCCTGCTGCGATGCTGAACAAGGGCGTAGCGTTGCAGAAGCTAGGCCGGTTCGACGCGGCGGTGGCGGCGTTTGAGGCGGCACTTTCGTTGCGCCCGGGCTATGCCCAGGCGCTGGGTAACCTGGGCAATGTGTTGCGCGTGATGGGTCAGTGGGAGCGGGCGCGGCTCGTGTGCGAGCAGGCGGTGGCACTGCATCCCGGCTATGCCGAAGCGCATGCGCATCTGGGCAATGTGCTGCAGAACCTGAACGCGCACACGGCGGCGCTGGAAAACTATGCGCGGGCGCTGGCGCTGAGCCCAGAGCTTGCCAGCGCGCAGTGGAACCGGAGCCTGACCTTGCTGCGGGTGGGCCAGTACGAGGCGGGGTGGCGGGGCTTCGAGTGGCGCAAGCGGCTATCCACGCCGGTGGCGGTGCGCGAGTTCCAGCAGCCGGAGTGGCTGGGCGACAGCGATGTGCGCGGCAAGGTGGTGTTCCTGCATTGGGAAATGGGGCTGGGGGATTCGCTGCAGTTCTGCCGCTACGCACCGCTGGTGCGCGCGCTGGGGGCGATGGTCATTCTGGCAGTGCCGCAGCCGCTGGTCCGGCTGGCGCGCACGTTGGACCCCGCAATCGAGGTGGTGAGCACCCACGCCGTGCCGTCGCGCTTCGATTTGCATTGCCCGCTGATGAGCCTTCCGCTGGCGCTGGGCACCACGCTGGCGAGCATCCCTGCGCGCGTGCCTTATCTGCACGCCGAGCCTGCGCAGGTGGCGGCGTGGCGCGGGCGGCTGGCGGCGCTGCCGGGGCTGAAGGTCGGGCTGGTGTGGTCGGGCGCGCCGCGGCCGGATGACCCGGAGGCAAATGCGATTGACCAGCGGCGTTCGCTGCGGCTGGACCAGTTGGCGCCGCTGGCAGGGGTGGCGGGCGTGTCGTTCGTGTCGTTGCAGAAGGGGCCGGCGGCCGGCGAGGCCGCGGCGCCGCCCAACGGGATGGTGCTGCACGACTGGACCGCGGAACTGGACGACTTCCGGGATACGGCGGGGCTGGTGGCAGCATTGGATCTGGTGATCAGCGTGGATACGTCGGTGGCGCACCTGGCCGGCGCCCTGGGCGGTCCGGTGTGGGTGTTGAACCGGTTCGACCATTGCTGGCGCTGGCTGGACGGCGAGGGCGCAAGCCCGTGGTATCCCTCGGCCCTGCTGTTTCGTCAGGCGGCCCCGGGCGCCTGGGCAGCGGTTATGGAGCGGGTAGCGGGCGCGCTGGGCAGGTTCTCACGGCGAGGGTGACGCCCTGGCCGACGATGCCTTCCAACAGCACGCTGCAGGGGCCGATGAGTTCGGGGGTGAGGTGGAGGGTGTGGTCTGGGCCTTATACCACCCGCGGACCTGGTGTTGGTTGGCGGGCAGTTGGGTGATTTCGATGGCGGGTTCGCCGAAGATGACGAAGAGGTTGCCGCTGCCGGTGTTCTTGAGGTTATCGGCCATGTGCAGGTCGGGGTTCATGCGGGCGCGGATCACCTGCACGGCGCCGAGCTTGGCGAATTCGCTGGCGTGGGCGTCGTAGTTGAAGGCGCAGGCGATCATGACGGGGAAGCCGGCTTCGGCGGCCTCGCGGGCGGCGGCGACGAGGTCGGACCAGTCCTGTTGGTCTTTGCCGCGCCAGACCAGTTGCGGGTCGAGGTCGGGGTTGCGCGGGCGGGTTTCGCCCTGGGGCAGCGGGGTTTCGCAGGGGTCGCGTTGCTGCTTCGGCGTTGCGTCCTCGGCGGCGACGAGGGATTGCGGTTCGGCGGTGGGGATGTTGCGGCGGGTGGCGTCGGGGTGGGTGATGGCGTCGATGGTTTTGCCGGGGAGGGGTTTTCCGGGTGCAGGGGGGCGGGCCATGGGGTTCGTGGTCCTGTCGGCGGGTGGGGCGGGGCGTGTGCATGGGCGGTGGCTGGGACGTGGCGCCGATCCCTTGGTTGATCGGCGGGGAGGAGGCGCGAGGAGTTTTCACGCGCATACAGCAAGGTGCCAGACCTGCCGGATCGGATTCGCCAGTGGAGATTGGGGTTTGTGGCATTGATTTCGATATCGAAATAATTAGGGCATGCGTAGGTGGCCCGTTAGCGGGGTTTCTGAAGAAAACCTGGCGGCGGGCGCGGGCGGGGCACGGCATTGGAAGTGTTGCGGCGATCTGCCATCAAAAGCCGTTATTTCGAGCGCTGGCGTGGCAATTCGGACCCGCCTGAAGGGCCGCGGCGTGATGCTGGATTGCTTCGCAAGGGCTCGCAATGACGGACGGAGGGCGGGAGTTTCCTGAGCCCGGTTGCCTTGGGCAAGGTGGGTGTCGCTGGCGCGGTTGGGCGCATGGCATGCGGTTGCGTGATGCGGATCGCATGCGCCGGTTGCCGGTTGCGGGGGGCGGTTACGGGGCGGGGAGAGGACGGAGTCGGCCGATGATTCACCATGCGGCTGCATGGGGGCCTGGTGGGTGATGCGATGGGGGGTGGTGCGGATGGGGAGCGGGGGAAGGGCGCCGGTCTGCCAGAGGCGGATGAGTTGCTCCAGCTGGTCGAAGATGCGGGCGAGGCAGGCGATGATCATCGCTTCCAGGGCGTTGGGCAGCCAGCTCCGCCCTGGGTGCGCCGTGACGGCGGCACGCAGGCTGGCGAACTGGTCGGCCAGGGGTGCGGGTTGAACTGACTCCATACGGAATGTATACCCAGTTTCGCCGGCCGGTGCAAGGGAAATATTCCTTGACGGCGGGGGGGGTGGTTTGTTCGCCGCCGTTGGGTTTTTAGGGGCGGTGGGGGTGCAGTTCCAAGGGGAACTGCACCCTACGAAGTAAGGGTTTTTGTTGTGGGATGGGGTTGTAGTGCCCCCCTCCGGCTCCCCCCGTGGAGGACGGGGGGAGAGAAGTAAGTT
>JBBQOT010000348.1:0-4200 GCA_038331165.1 Acetobacterales bacterium | reverse complement strand
CCGGTGAATGCCGCCTGGAACATGTTCAGCCCCGCGAAGGCGGTGAGCAGGAAGAACCACGGGCTGACCCACCAGCCGAGTGCAAGGCTGGCCATGATGACGATGCCGGCGAAGGCAAACACGGCGCGGTCGATGGACATGAATTTGTCTCCAGGTGAGGTTCAGGCCGGAAGGTGTTCGCGGTTCCAGCGGACGATAAGTTCGGCCGGCATCGCGCCCGAGGTCTGTGCCAGCACGCGGCCGTGGCGCGACAGGAACAGTGCGGGGATGCCGCGCACGCCCAGGCGGGCCGAAACCTGGGATGCGTCGTCGGCATTGAGTTCCAGCAGCCGCACATCGGGTTCCAACACGCCGGCGGCACGGGCGAATTGCGGTGCCGTGCTGGGGCAGGGTCCGCCAAGCGGCGCGGTCATGTCGGGTCTTTCAGCTTCTCGATGTTGAGCTGGCGCATCAGGAAGCGCTCGTAGAACGGCTCGCTCTCGCCGCGGCGGATTTTGCGCAGGAAGTATTTCTCGAACCCGACCTTGGCCAGATGCACCCAGGCGCCCTTGACCGCCCAGTTGACGTTGCGCGGCGGGATCTGCGGCTGGGCGACGAAGGCCACGCCGCCATCGCCGAAATCGGCCAGGCACACGGCGTTCCAGGTGGCCTGCGCGGTGGCCGGCGTGCCACGCAACAGGGCACCGATGTTCTGCGCCGTGGCGGTGACCATGGATTCGATCATGAAACCGGTCTTGGGCACGCCGACCGGCACCGGGGTGGGGCCGGTCGGCGGAATGGCGACACAGACGCCGACGGCGAAGACCTCGGGGAAGGTCGGATTGCGCTGGTGTTGATCAACCAGGATGAAGCCGCGCGGATTGCCGAGCTTCTCCACCCCGCGCACCGCCGCAACGCCGCGAAAGGCCGGCAGCATCATGCTGAAGGCGAACGGAAGCTCGTGCGCCTTGCGCAGGGTGCCGTCCTCGCCCACCTCCTCGACCGACATCATGCCCTGGGTGACCTGCTTGACCTTGGCGTTGGTGATCCAGTGGATGTGGCGATTGCGGAACTCGCTCTCCATCAATCCCTTGGTGTCGCCGACGCCGTCGAGGCCGAGATGGCCGATATAGGGTTCGGCGGTGACGAAGGTCATCGGCACGCGGTCGCGCAATTTGCGCTTGCGCAGCTCGGTGTCGAGGATGAAGGCGAATTCATAGGCCGGCCCGTAGCAGGAGGCGCCCTGCACTGCACCGACCACGATGGGCCCCGGATTGGCCCCGAGATTGGCACAAAACCGCTCGAAGGCATCATGCGCGCGCTGGGCGTGTTCCACGTGGCAGATCGACTGGGTGAAGGCATCGGGCCCCAGGCCGGGAATTTCGTCGAAGGCGAGGTCGGGGCCGGTGGCGATCACCAGATAGTCGTAGGGCACCGCGCTGCCATCGCCGAGCGCCACGGTCTTGGCCACCGGGTCGACGCGGGCGGCGCCCTGGGTGAGGAAGCGGATCTTCTTCTTGGCCATGATTGCGGCGAGGTCGATCTCGATGTCGGCCCGCTCGCGCCAGCCGATCGCCACCCACGGGTTCGACGGCACGAAGTGATAGACCGCGCCCTGGCCGATCACCGTCAGCCGGTCTTCCGCCCGCAGTTGCGGCACCAGTTCATAGGCCATCAGGGTACCGCCAAGTCCGGCGCCCAGCACGACAATTTCCGCCATGGCCCTGCTCCTTGCGCTGGCGCCGTCCGGCAGGGCCGGCCCGCCATGGGCCGCAGCTGCGGGATCGGTCGCCGCCAATATGGTTGACTGTATATTCATAATTACGTAGTTTCGCAACTATGAATTTACCGATGACGCAAATGGCCGAGGCAGCCGGCGCCGCGAGCGACCTTCTCAAGGCGCTCGCCCACCCGCACCGCTTGATGATCCTGTGCCGCCTGGTCCAGGGCGAAGCATCGGTGCGCGAGCTTGCCGGCCTGTTGGCCCTGCGCGATTCCACCACCTCGCAGCATCTCGCCCTGCTGCGCCGCGAAGGCTTGATCCGCCCGCGCCGCGACGCGCAGACGATCTGGTATTCGATTGCCAGCAGCCAGGCGCGCGCGGTGATGGAAACGCTGTTCCGCCTGTACTGCCACGCCGACCCCGCCTGTATCGCCGATGGCGGGCGGCCGGCGGCTCTCATGACATCCCAGGAGGCGTAGATGCACTTGGCTCTGATCCTGTTCGGCCTGCTGTCAACCGCGGCCGGCGCCCAGCCCAGCCTGACGGTCCAGCTGCTGCCGCTGGCTGACCAGAAGGCGGTTTTCGCCACCGTCGAAAGCCTGGATGTGGTGCCGGCGCGCGCGCGCATCGGCGGCACGGTGGGGCGGCTGGCGGTCAAGGCCGGCGACCGGGTGGAGCCGGGCCAGGTGCTGGCGGTGGTGGCCGATGACAAGCTGCTGTTGCAGATCGGCTCGATCGACGCGCAGATCGCCGGGCTGCAATCCAGCCTGGCGCAGGCGCAGAACGACCTGATACGGGCCGACACCCTGTTCCGCCAGGGCTCCGGCACCCGGGTCGCGATGGACCAGGCGCGCACCGCGGTGGAGGTGGCGAATGCGGCATTGCGCGCCCGCGCCGCCGAGCGCGGGGTGGTCGACCAGCAGATCGCCGAAGGCCAGGTGCTCGCCCCGGTCGGCGGGCGCGTGCTGGCGGTGCCGATGACCAACGGCACGGTGGCGTTGCCCGGCGACGCGCTGGCCAGCATCGCCGCCCAGGACTACGTGCTGCGGCTGCGCGTGCCCGAGCGCCATGCCGGCTTCCTGCGCGCCGGCGACACCATCCGGCTCGACACCTCGGGCCGTGGGGCGGCGGCGGGCGCGCCGGCCTTCGGCACCATCACGCGGGTGTATCCGCGCATCGAGGAGGGCCGCGTGGTCGCCGACGCGACGGTCGCCGGGCTGGATGCCTATTTCGTCGGCGAGCGCGTTACCGTCTGGATCGCCGCCGGCACCCGCCCGGCGATCGTCATCCCGGCGGCGATGATCCGAACGCGCTTCGGCCTGGATTACGCCCTGGTGCGCCAGGCCAGCCAGGTGATCGAAACGCCGATCCAGCGCGGCCGTGCCACGCCCGCGCCCACCATGCCGGATGGCGTGGAAATCCTGTCCGGCCTGGCCGCCGGCGACGTGCTGGTGCAGCCGTGAGCGCGCCCGATGGCGACCGCCGCCTGGGCCTGTCGGGGCGCCTGACGCAGGCGACCATCCGTTCGCCGCTGACGCCGCTGTTCCTGATCAGTGCCGTGATCGCCGGGCTGATCGCCCTGCTGGTGATCCCGCGCGAGGAGGAGCCGCAGATCAGCGTGCCGATGGTCGACATCATGGTCGCCGCCGACGGGCTGCGCGGCCCCGATGCGGTGGAACTGGTGACCAAGCCGCTGGAGACCATCGTCCGTGCCATCGCCGCGGTCGAGCACGTCTACAGCCAGACGCAGGACGACCGGGTGATGGTGACCGCGCGCTTTCGCGTCGGCACCAGCCCGGACGACGCGGTGCTGCGGGTGCACGACCGTATCCGCGCCAATATCGACCGCATCCCGCCCGGCATCGCCGAGCCGCTGATCGTCGGCCGCGGCATCAACGACGTGGCCACCGTGGTGCTGACCCTGTCGCCAACGCCGCAGGCCGCGCCAGTCTGGAACGACCGCCGGCTGTTCGAACTGGCCCGCAAGCTGCAGGAGGAGCTGACCAAGGTCGAGGACATCGGCACCAGCTACATCGTCGGCACCAGCGCCGAGCAGATCCGCGTCGAGCCCGACCCCGAGCGGCTGGCGCGCTACGGCGTGACCTTGCAGCAACTGACCGCCAAGGTGGCCGACGCCAACCGCTCCTTCGTTGCCGGCAGCGTGCGCGACGGCACGGTCAGCCGCACCGTGGCGGCCGGGCAGACCTTGTCGGGCGTGCCGGATATCGGCCTGTTGCTGATCGCCACGCGCGACGGCAGGCCGGTGTATGTGCGCGACGTGGCCACCGTGCGCGTGGGTGCGGCCGCCGACGATGTGCGCGTGTGGAGCCTGTCGTCCGGACCGGAGGGGGTACAGCGCGTGCCCGCCGCCAGCCTCGCCCTGGCCAAGCGCGCCGGGGCCAATGCGGTGGTGGTGTCGCGGGCCATCCTGGATCGCGTCGACAGCCTGAAGGGCCGGCTGATCCCGGCCGAAGTGCGGGTGGAGGTGACGCGCGACT
>JBBQOT010000347.1:0-4210 GCA_038331165.1 Acetobacterales bacterium | reverse complement strand
GGCAATCGTGCTGAACGCCCTGCTGCGCATCGGCATCCGCCGCCAAATGGCCATCACCCGCCGCCCCGCCGCCATGACGCCCGAGACGGTCTCCGATTTCCTCGAACGCGCCGGCGGCGCCTGGGGCCTGCGCGCCGACCTGGTGCGCCGCACCGCCCACATCCTCGGCTGGTGCCTCGACGCCATCCAGGTCGCCGACCTCACCCGTGGCCAGGTCACACTCACCGTGGGCTACGACGAGGCACGGATCGACGTGCGCTTAACCTACACCGGCCTGCCGGTCACGCTGGCCGACCGCCCGCCCACCGCCGACGAACTGCTGCACGACGACGCAGCCCCCGGCCGGCTGGCCGGCCACATGATCCGCCGCCTGACCGACGCAGTCACGGTCCGCGAACGCAACGGCATGGTGGAACTGCGGATGGTGCTGGACGACTAGTACCACCCGCCCGCCCGCGTGATTGATCCATGAAGACAGGCAAAGCCCTGGCCTTTTCACTTCCTGTTCGAATCTTCTCCTGCCGCCGCCCCGATCGCACGAACATCCAGCACCCCATCATCACGAAACGCCAGCCGCCACGGCGCCCGCGCCGCCGCCGTCCTGCGATGCGTATACAACGTCAACCACGCGGGATCGTCCTGCAACAACCGATAACAACCGCGATACAACCCACTGCGCGAAGCCGCATCGGTGGCCGCCCGCGCCTCGTCGATCAACGCCTCCACCGCCGCGCAGCGATACCCCAGCCACCACGACCCAGCCACCCGGCTGTCGATCTTCTCCGCCAGCACCCGGAACGTGCTCAGCGGGCTCGAATCGAACAGGCACAAATCGGCGATATCGTTGTCGCGCACCCGCTCGGCATAGCGCACCCGATCAGCCTCGATGCGAACCGTCAGCGACACCCCAACCACCGCAAGCTGCGCCCGCAGCACCTCCAACAACACCGGCGCCTCATCCGGCAACCGCGTCGGCCAATCCGCCACCAACGCCAACCCCCCACCATGCCCCGCCGCCGCCAACAACCGCCGCGCCTCCGCCGGATCGTAGCGCGCACCCGGCGCGTAGAGATCGAAACCATCATGATGCGGGCTCACAAACCCACCCAACGGCATCCCAGCCCCACCCAGCACCGCCTCAATCAACGCGCCGCGATCAACCGCCAGGTTCAGCGCCCGCCGCACCCGCACATCGCCACACGGCCCGCGCGCCGCGTTGAACAAACACACGATCGCCGTCGGGTCGGTCACGCTCCGTGTCTCCAGCCCCGCCACCCCAGGATCAACCCGGGTCGCGATCCCAGCCTCGCCCGACAACACCGCAGCGCCACGCCCCTCCGCCTCAGCCACCCCCAACCACCGCAACTCCGGCAGCCCCGCCCCCACGGCGGCCATCACCACCATCCCCTCATCGTGCGACGCCAGCCGCCACGGCCCCGTCCCCACCCAGCGCCCGGCAATCTCCGCGGCCTCCAGCGCCGCCGGCGCCACAATCGGTCCAGCCGCAACAATGTCGAGAATATCGGCAACCTCCCGCACCGTCGTCAGCCGCACCGTGTGCGCATCCACCACACGCACCGTGCTGCCGCCCAGGTACTGCGCCCACACCCCCGGCGCCCCCAGCGTCGCCCCCACCGCCGGATCGGCCATCCGCCGCAACGACGCCGCCACCGCCGCCGCATCGCACAAGCTGCCATCATGAAACACCACCCCCGCCCGCAGCCGGAACACCGTCGTGCGCGCATCCTCCTGCACCCACGCCTCCGCCAGCGCCGGCGCAAACACGCCCGGCCCAATGCGCCGCACCAGCGGATCGAAAACGGCGTCAAGCATCGCCAGCGTATCCGCGCTGTCCGTGCAATCCTGCGGATCAACCAGCGCGATCCTTGCTTGGGCAATCGTCAGCATGACCTGATCCCTGTGGCGGCGAAGCAACCGGCACATTAGATTGCCCCGACCGTTGCGCGAAGGATGCCCCGATGTCCACCACCCAGCCCGCCGCTGCCCCCGCTACTGGCCCAGCGACTGGCCAGGTCCCGGATTTCAACCCGCTCGACCCCGCCTTCATCGCCAACCCATACCCCACCTACCACCGCCTGCGCGCAGTCGCCCCGGTCTGGCGCTCCCCCATCGGCTTCAACATCGTCACCCGCTACGACGACACCGCCCTCGTCCTGCGCGACCGCCGCTTCGGCAAGAACTACCTGGACAACATCACCAAGCGCTACGGACCGGAAATCGCGAACGAGCCAGCCTTCGCCTCCATGTCTCGCACCATGCTGGTGCTCGACCCGCCCGACCACACCCGCCTGCGCGGCCTCGTCACCAAAGCCTTCACCGCCCGCCGCGTCGAAGCCATGCGCCCGCGCATCGCCGCCATCGTCGATGCCCTGCTCGACCGCGTCCAAGCCCAAGGCGGCATGGATGTCATCTCCGACTTCGCCCACCGCCTGCCCATCATCGTCATCTGCGACATGCTCGGCATCCCCGAGGCAGACCGCGAACAGTTCTTCGCCAGCAGCCGCGTCAACGGCCGCCTGGTCGACCCCGTCCCGCTCACCCCCGACGAAATCATCGCCGCCAACGCCAACACCCTGGCCACCAACGCCTATTTCGACAGCCTCTTCGAACGCCGCCGCCGCGACCCCCAGGACGACCTCACCACCCAACTGGTCCAGGCCGAAGAAGCCGGCGACCGCCTCACCCAGGAAGAACTGCGCGCCAATGTCGGCCTGCTCTTCGCCGCCGGCCACGAAACCACCGCCAACCTCATCGGCAACGGCCTGCTCGCCCTGCACCGCAACCCCTCCCAGTGGCAAGCGCTCAAGGATGACCCCACCCTCATCCCCGGCGCCATGGACGAACTGCTGCGCTACGACAGCTCAGTCCAGATGACCGGCCGCGCCGTGCTCGAAGACCTCGAACTCCGCGGCGTCGCCCTGCCCAAAGGCGCCAACCTGGTGTGCTTCCTGGGTGCGGCCAACCGCGACCCCGAAGTCTTCGCCGACCCAGACCGCCTCGATGTCACCCGCACCAAAATCACCCCCCTGTCCTTCGGCGGCGGTATCCACTTCTGCCTCGGCGCCCAACTCACCCGCATCGAAGCCCAGGAAGCCTTCGCCGGGTTGCTCCGCCGCATGCCGAACATGACCCTCCCCGAAAAAGAAACCCCCTCCTGGCGCCGCAGCTTCACCCTGCGCGGCCTCACCAAACTCCCTGCTACCTGGAACTGAACCGCAGGATGGATTGAGCAACGCGAAAACCATCCCGTCGGTTGTTGCTACGATAGCAACCAAGAAAAAAACTGCCTCAGTGGCACAGCGAAACTAAAAAGCAAGGCAAGGCCAGGGCTTTGCCCTGGACCCACCAAAGGCCGAGGGCCTTTGGAAACCCATTTGTAAGTGATGAAGTCCAGGGGCTCGGCCCGTCGCGCGAAGGCGACGCCCTGGCCTTGCTTGGCCATGGGTCATCCCAAATAGTGATGGGTATTACCGATGCTCCATGAAATCCACAACGTCCGGGTCGCCGGCAACCCCGCCCACGCGCAGCCCGGAAATCGCAGCAAAAAACCCCTTGCATCCCCTCAAATAGTTAGTTATTATACGGCGAATGACATCAACCGCAACATCCCCCTTGGCCCAACAGGTCGCCGGCTTCACGGCGGAGCTGCGCGCCCACGCCGCCACCTCGGCCGGCGTGGAGGCCGCATTGCGTGCGCTGATCTGCGCCTGCCTCCTGCGCATCATGGAACAGCTCGAACACCTCCTGACCCTTTGGAAATCCGGCCAACTCCCGCCCCTCCCCCAACGCGCCCCGCGCCAATCCGCGCCGCCATCTTCGCGCCACCCGCCCGATGCCGCATCTCGCACCCGCGCCGCTGGCCAACCGGCCCGCCGCCGCTCTGCACGCGCCGCCCCGCCGGTCGCGCACCGCCGGTCGCGCTCGGCTGCGCGTCCCTGCGTCGATTATCCCAATCCAAACCGCATGCCCCTGGTCAGCGCCAACCCGCGCCGCATCACCTGGCGCCGACCGACCCCCCCGACCAACCGCGAAGCCACCCACCGCCACGCCCGCCCACCGGGAATCTGTCGATTTTCAGCGCACCAGCCGCCGCGCATCCGCATGACCATTTTATTACGATATCGATATAAAAAATCCGCTATTTCGCCGCCCGCCGAACCCCCTCGCTCAACGCCGCGATCAACGCGGC
>JBBQOT010000346.1:0-4220 GCA_038331165.1 Acetobacterales bacterium | reverse complement strand
ACCGTGATTGGAATAACAGCCATGGCGGGCCACTGCCCGCCATGGCTGCCGTGTCCAACAGCATCAATTGCCTTTCAGCAGCATCCCGACAATCGCCTCGAAATGCTTGTCGGCCAGCGCGCGCAATTCGTCATCGGTGCGGTCCTGCACCGGATGCTGAATGAACACGCAGGCCGGGTCGGTCCCCAGCGCTTTTGCCTGCGCCTCGGCCGCCTCGATAAACTCCGTCGTCGCAACAACCACGGCCGGAATGCCGCGGGCCTCAAGATCTGCCAGGTCATGCAAACTGCACGACGTGCAACTCCCTCAGTCCGCCAGCCCCTGGATCACCAGTTGCACTTCGGTGCCGATCTGCTGGCGCAGCGCCAGCGGTGCCGGCCGCGCCATCGTCGGCTTCATGTAGCGCCGCGTCGCAATCCCGCGCTCTTGCAGCCGCACATCCAGCCGATCGAGGAACACGTCGCCGCGCGCCTTGGAGATATCGACAATCCCCACCGTCAGCCCATCGATTGTCGGCGGCCGAGCCAGCCGCGGCCGTATCGACGGACTTCGCTCCGCCGTCGGGTCCAGAAGCGCTGTCATCCCTTCACCTCCTTGGTTACCGGGGCCGACCCTCGCTCGCCGCTGGCCGACCATCCGCCGATAATGCCTGAAAACATCCCCGCTCCGCCACCGGCACGCACGATCATCAACCCGCCCTTGCGAAATTTCCCGATTTTCCGCCCGGCAAGGCTCGCCGGCCCACCCTCGGCGATCCCAAGTGCACCGGCCACCAGGTCGTCGCCATCCATCTCGGTCAGCCGATACAGCGCGTCATAAACCTGCTGCTTGCTCCACCCGGCCTCGCGATATGTCCGCTCATGCTCGGGCGAAATCACCACCATCGCATCGCAGGCCGGCGCCAGCTTGATGTTGTAGATCGCCTTCATGCATGCAGCGAAGCTGCGCGTCAGGCTCTCCGGCTCGCGCGATTTCTGGTCCACCACCCCCTGCAACCCATACCCGGCGAACACCGTCACCGCTGATTTGCCCGGCGCGATCCCGCGCTCCACCGACAGCGGCTCCCAGCACGACCCCTCCTCGTCCTCGGCGAAGCAGTACGTGTACTTGCCCGGATTGCCCAAGGTCGCCCGGTCCACCTCCTGCGGCCGCCCACCACCGATATTGCGGATCACCAACTGCACCGCCCGCCCGATCGTGGCATTGGCCCGGTTGCCCTGGCCCAGCGCATTGCCGCGCGCATTCATCCCGATCTGCTTCCGAACCGGCCCGTTCACCACCACCACCGGCCCGACATACATCGTCGTCGCCAGCACCCCGTGCATCGCAAACGGCTCGGCCAACACCGCTTCCACCGCGGCCAGCACCACCGGCAGGTATTCCGGCTTGCACCCGGCCATCACCGCGTTGATGGCGATCTTCTCCACCGTCGCTTCCACCAAATCCGACGGCACCACCCCCACCACCTCCTGCGGGTCGCGCGACGTGCCCCCCAGCATGCGCAGCACCCGCTCCTCGGTCGGCGGCACCAGCGGCAGCCCGTCCGACCAGCCGCGCTCGAACATCGCCTCGATCTCGTCCTCGCCCGAGCCGATCGCCACCCGGCGCGCGATAATGCCGGTCTCGCCATGCCGCACCTTCAGCCGCTCCAGAATCCCCGGCTCGACATTCTTCGCCCCGCACCCCGGCCGCATCGCGGGCAGCCCGGCGCCCAGCCCGGCCCGCCCCGAAACCCGTTCCCACTCCACCCGGTCCCAGCCATAGGTCCGGTCCACCTCCAACCCACCGGCAAAGCGGATCAGCGTCGGCACAATCTCCACCCGCAACCGGTGCGACGCATCCAACTCGGAATCGTAAACCCGCCCGGCCAGCTCGGCAGGAAAATCCGGATCGTCCTGGGAATACACAACCAGCCCGGCCAATTCAGCCAGCACCGGAACCGTCAGCACGCAGGTCGGGCAATCCTGCTTGACCACCGCCACCAGCCCGTCATACGGAGCATCCATCGCATCGCCTCCCGTTTGGCGGCATTCAACCACCCCGGGCCGCCGTTGCGAAGCCGTGGGTCAGTCGCGCCGGCGGCGCAGCCCGGCCAACCCCAGCAGCCCCGCCAGCAGCGCCGCCGCCGATGCCGGCTCGGCCACCGTCACCTCGTCGCCGGTCTTTGACGAACCGTCGCCGCCATCGGTCAGCGCGAAGCGCCAGCCCAGCAGATCGTGGTTCTGAAACCCATCGCCGGTGCCCGCGGCAAACCCGACATAGGCCTGGGTGCCACCCAGCAGCGCCTGCAGGTCCACCGCATACCCGTTGATCGCCTGCCGCACCGCCGCATCGCCGTCGCGCACGGTCACCGCCAGCGTGCCATCCTCTCCGTCATATGCCACCGTCGCGGTCCAGACATTGCCATCCGACAGGCAACCCGGCGTGGTGATACCCACCCCGAACCCACACTCCGCAACGCCATACGGGTTGGAAGCCGCCTCGTTGGTCAGCACCCCGTTGCGGTCGATCGCCACATGGTTGCTGCTGGCATCCTCGCCGTTCTTGAAGGAATCGAATTCCACCGCCAGGGTCCGGGTAACGCCCTCGAACCCCATGCTGCCGCCGTAGCGGTCGGGGTGGCCCAGGCTGGTCGGATCGGCGGCCAGCAGAAAGGCCAGCCCATCGGCCGATTCGGCCCCGCCGCCGCCATGCATGCGGAACTTGAAACTTGAGACAAACCCCGTGCCCGGTGTCAGGTTCACCGGCACCGCCAGCCAGGCCGCGCCAGATTGGGTCGGGGCCGCCGGCGTCAGCCGCAGTACCGCGCCCACCACATCGTCATTGCCGGCACACACAAGAATCGTGCCACATGTACCGGAGAAATCATCGACCATTGCCAGCGGTGCGGCCTGCGGCGCTGCCGGAAGGGCCGCCCATGCCACGCCAATACCGGCGATCAACCAGCGCTTAAATGCCGCCATCCGAACTCCCCCGCGGGCCGCTCGGCAAATCGCCGGGCCGGAACTCATCCGCGCATCCGAGCCTCATCTAGCACATAATAGCACATCCGTAATCGGTTTGAAGACCCAAAGGCTATGATGCCCCTCCTCCGGCAATCAGGCTCTCAATCTCCATCGTCGACAGCCCGCATTCCGCCAGCACCGCGCGCGTATCCTGCCCGGCCAGCGGGGCAGGGGACAGCGCCGCATCGCTGCCTGCCGGCGCACCCGGTGTGCGCTGCACATGCAATCCCGGCTGGCCCGACGGCAGCGCCGCACCCACCGCACGCACGTGTTCATCGCCCAGCCAGTCGCCGAACGAATTCACCGCATCGCAGATCACATCCGCCGCCCGCAGCCGCCCAATCCAGGCCGCCCGCGCCCGGGTGCGCAGATGCGCCCTGAGATCGGCCAGCAACGCATCCTCATGCTCCCCGCGCAGCGGGAAGCTCGCAAAGCGCGGATCGGCCAGCAGATCCGCCCGCTCCAGCGCCGTGCACATGCGCCGCCAGTCATCCTCGCGCACCAGGGCGATGGCCAGCCACCCGTCGGCTGCCTCGAACGACCCTGCTGGCACGTTGAGTTGCTTGGGCGTGCCGCCGGCGATCTCGTACTCCGCCAGCTTATGGCCCAGCAGTGCCGCACTGCCCGACATCAGGCTGATATCGATGTGCCGCCCCAGCCCGGTCTGCTGGCGCGCGAACAGCGCGGTCGCGATCGCCGCATAGGCATACAGCCCGGTCGGCACGTCACTGGCCAGCGCCCCCGAGCGGTGCGGCACCCCGTCCGGCCCGCGGTTGATGTCCATGAACCCCGAAAACGCCTGCGCCGCCGTATCGGTCACCGGTCGCTGCGAATACGGCCCGCTCTGGCCAAACCCGCTGACCGACAGATAGATCAATTTCGGATTTTCGGCCGCCAGGCTGGCATACCCCACCCCCAGCCGCGCCGCGACGCCCGGCCGGAACCCCTCCACCAGCACATCGGCCTTCAGCGCCAGGCCCCGCAGTACCGCCCGCGCCGCGTCCTGCTTCAGGTCCAGCCGCAGCGCCCGCTTGCCGCGGTTGAAGCTCAACGACATCGCCGTATGCCCGCCGTCGGCCACTTTCTGCCCCAGCCCGCGCGACCAGTCGCCCTCCGGCGGCTCCACCTTGATCACGTCCGCGCCATACAGCGCCAGCAGCATGGCGCAATACGGCGAGGCGATGCCCTGGCCAAGATCGACCACGCGCAGGCCGC
>JBBQOT010000345.1:0-4248 GCA_038331165.1 Acetobacterales bacterium | reverse complement strand
ATATAGGCACAGGCCGCCACTACCGCGGCGGTTATCCCCAGCGTCGGCACGAACAGCGCCACCGCCGCTGCCCCGGTGCCCAACGCTGCGAGGGCGTACAGCAGCGGCCGGTTGGCCACCCGGTCGGTCACCCGCCCGCCCAGCAGGTTGCCCAGGAAGTTGCCGCCCGCCATCAGCATCAATGGCACAGGCAATTGCACCAGTGTCAGGTGATGTGCGAGCTGGAGATAGGTGGCGAAATAGGTCGCCACCATGCCGAAGCAAATGCGTTCGGTGATGCTGGCCCCCAGCAACGCCAGAACGCGCGGGCCCAGCGCTGCGCGTATGCCACCGCGGACCGGCTTGGCCACCGCCGCTCCACCGCTACCCCGCACCAGCACGGCGGTCGCCCCGGCCACCACGGCCGTGCAGCCGCCCACCACCAGGCTCACCCCGCGCCAGCCAATGAAGGCGCCGATCCAGCTCGCCATCGGCACGCCCACCAGCAGCGCCAGCGACTGCCCGCCGATCAGCCAGCCCATCGCCCGGCCGCGCTGGCTGTCGGCCACCCGGTCGCCCACCTCGCCGTAGATGGTGCCCATGTAAATGCCGCTCGCCAGCCCGCCCAGTATCGCCGCCAGCAACACCTGCCAGTACGTCCACGCCGCCGCCGAGCCGGCCATCATCGCCGCCATGATGACCAGCGCTCCCACCAGCAGGCCGCGCCGCCCCAGGCGCTCGGCCAGCGGACCGGTAAAAAAGGAAGACACACCCACCGCCACCGACGAGCCGGCCAGCATGTGCGCGACCACGACGATATCCACGTCGAGGTCGCCTGCCATCTGCAACAGGAAGGGCGAACGGGTCATGCCGATGGCCCCGGCCATGAACATCCCCGCCCCTCCGACCGTCAACAGGCCCAGTGGCAGCGCGGCGGCGGCGGATCTGGTCACTTCGCGAATCTCCTGCGACTACCCTCGCATGCCGCCGCTGGGTCGGCCAGACTGCCCAGACGCCCCAGAGAGAACGCCCTTTTTCGGCGCGTTTGTATAGACGGAGACCGGGTTTGTCGTGGGAAGTGGCGGAGCAATCGAGATTCGAAACTTGAGTGCAGAGGACTTCTTAATTTCCTCTTATTCTTAATTATTTACGGCTGGGGGCCGAACCCCCATAGCCCCCGGGCGAGGAGCGAATTGGCCATTCGCAGAGAGATTCGGCCGTTCGTTGCGCTCGCGTTGCCCCAAGCGCATCGGGCGAACCCGCAGGAAACCTGCGGTTTTCCGGGCCGGCCAGACGAGCGGAAAGCGGTTCGGTCGAGGTTGGTGGCGTAGAAAGAGGTGCTGGGAGCGAACTCTCTCTGTTGCAGTGGGGCCTGCGGTGTGAATAGGCGCCAGCGAGGAAACCACCGGTTTCTCGGAATTCAATGGATTGCCGCGACGATCAGCTTCGAACCCGGCCGAGGATCCACATAAGGCAGTAACAATGCGCCCCTACGTTACGATTCCGGCAAGTCGAGGCGTGCAACCAGACGGCAGGACTGGGCAAAGGGCGGATCGGCGGGAAAGCCGGGTGGATTGGCGGTGTTTAAGCCCACCGCCGAAAAACATATGCGTCCGGCGAGGGCCACGGACGAGCTTTTCATGCTGCGGCGTCGGTGCGTTTCTCGGGTTGGTCCAGTTCCCGGGCAGCAGTTCGTGCAGACGTCGCGAAGGATGGTCATTGATCCGACGAAGCACGTGGGTCAACCAGGCGCGTGGATCGACGACGTTCAGCTTGGCCGTCATGATGAGGGAATACATTGCTGCGGCACGCTCGCCGCCGCGGTCACTTCCGGCGAACTGCCATGCCTACCGGCCCAGAGCCGCGCCGCGCAGCGCGCGTTCTGCGGCGTTGTTGGTGAGGCAAATGCGCCCGTCTTTGTGGAACCGGCTGAATGCGCTCCAGTGCTTAAGCATTCAGCCCATGGCCTTGGCGACATCGGCATTCCGGCGAAACTTCGCCTCCAGGATCATCGCCAGCACCTCCGGACCGGCGCGGCCGCGTGCGATCGGGTGGACTGGCGCCGGCGGCTGGCTGGTCGCCTCGTAGGCGCGGCAGGCGCCGCCACGGGCGGCCCCCACCGGGCGGATACCGTAAAACGAGCGACCCGGATCAGGCGGAAATGCAGGTGGGCAATGGTGTCGGGCGGGCCAATGGCGGGGGAGGCGGGGCGAAGGTATCGAACCAGTCCTCGAGCCAGAAGTTTGTGACTAGCAGCAGGAGGTTGTCATGTGGGGCCGGCCAGGTAAGCCAATTCGTGCATATGGGGACGTCCACCCCGTTCTTCTGAAATGTGTCGCGGGGCGATGGGGGCAGCGCCGTGTGCGAAGGCAAACTCGTCCGGCATAGGAAATTGACCATGCCAGCGCATCATTTCAGAAAAATGCGCCGCATGCGCCGGTATTGTTGATCGGAAGGCTGTCCCTCCCGCACGAAGCGGGGCACGAAGCGAGAGGGACATGGATCTCAGGGTTTGGGGGTGCCGAGTGTACGGCTGACTGCGGTGCCGCGGGGATTGCCGGGTCTACCGTCGGCCTGGCCGGGGTAAGCACCGGAGACGTTCGTGCCCGACGCACGATCTACAGCGCGCGAGGCTGACGTGCCGGGCGGGTTGCCCGGCGTACCATCCTGACGGCCAGCGGTATTCAACGGGTCACCGGCGCGGTCCGAGGCGCGAGAAACGGCGGTACCGGCTGGGTTGCCCGGCGTACCATCGGGACGCCCCGCGGTGTTCAGGGGGTCGGGCTGTGTGCAGGCGGCGAGCCCGCCGAACGCAAGCGCCAGCACACCGAAGCGAAGCAGCACGTTATTCATGATTTTTCCTTAAACTACGGATTAACAGGGGAGGTTAGGCTTAGCTTGCAGTGCGCAAAGGTAATTGATTTTGACACCGGACCTACATGATATACGTTTTCGGCTCGGGGTGTAGAATCGGAAATTACTCATTGGATTTCTGCTCTCCCGATGAATGCATTAGCAGGCAAAGAAGGAGATGAGGCCCACCGCCGGAGAAGCGTGCAGCTTCGCTCTGCCGCTGCGGAAGGCGCCTTCCGTGCCAATAGGCCACAGATATCCCGGCATCGTGTGTGAAGTGTCGCCAGCGTTGGACCCCACCGGATTGATGAAATCGCGGCCCGACGACGTCGCCGGTCTGCCTACAGGATTGGCACCTAGGTTGCTGACGGCCCACGGGGATTTTTTCATCGGTTTCGGCTAAGTTCCTCGGCATGCGCGAGGCGATTGTGGAGGACAAGAATGTACAGGACACCACGTTTATCCGGCGTCTTTGCGGGCATCATGCCCATGATGCCCGGTGTGGCGGCTTCATGGTCCGCCGCACGCGCGTCATCGGCGCCGGGCGCTCGGATCTGCCGGCCGCTATGCTAGATGCGGCGGCGGTGGCGGCGATCCGCTAGTCCCGCCCTCGCGACGCGCAATGCCTGCGACAAGCGGCGCGGGCCACCACTGGGGCCAGACGCCGCGGTCAAAAAGGGCGGGGATGTGTGCACGATGGCGAAGATAGCAACGCGCTGGCTGCCACGGGCCAGAATCACCGACCCTTATCCGCAGCAATGTTTCATCGTCGAAAACCCTAGGTCGGAGCCGAGTGCGTTAGTAGCGCGCGCTCGGGTCTGTCTGGGGCGCGCCCGGTAGCGGGCGTCTTTACCGCGATGGCTAGAAACTGCATGGCGTTTGCTGGCGCTGCAAGACCGCGGCGTGCTCTCAAGAATTTGGGGATTCTGTTGTTTGTTAGTTATTTTTGGTGATTGTCAATTGTGCAGAGGGGGAATTCCCCCGCACTCAGGGGTCTTGCTCACGGCGCGAAGACGGCGCGCTGCGGGCACCACGGATCACGCGCTCGGACAATGGATCGGAGATTTCTCGCACGACCTGTCCAGGCGTCTTATCCTCGCGCAGACCGAGATAGACCGAGTGGCGTAGCTTGCCGGAACCCGACCAAGCAGCGAAGGCAATTTCGACCACGTACTTCGGCGTCACCCATTGGATCCCCGGTTCGATGGGATCACCGGCGAGAACGAACTCCACCGGCGTCGCGACGGCGATCGGCGCCAGTCGTTGTCGCCAGTCGGTTAGCTCCTCGTCGGAGAAGCCGGTCCCCACGGCTCCGGCGAAATGCAACTTACCTTGCTTGTCGTAGTAGCCGGTTTGCAGTGCCCCAATCCCGGTGCGCGTCCCCTTTGGCGGTGTCCATCCCAGGACGATCATCTC
>JBBQOT010000344.1:0-4248 GCA_038331165.1 Acetobacterales bacterium | reverse complement strand
CTCCACGCCAGTCATCCCCCCAAAACCCTACCAGGCCAACATCCGGCCTAAACGGACGGGACGCCCACACGCGCAGCGGAAGAGGGGTCACTTTCGAACGCGAAGAACGCCCCTCAGAGGGGGGGCACTATTGCAAGCGATTTTACAGAGTAATACCAACCCTTCAAGTGATTGACCGATAGAGAAAGCCAAGGCCAGGGCTCTGCCCTGGACCCGCCCAAGGCCGACGGCCTTTGGAAACCCGTTGGTTTTCTTACGGTTAAGGTGCAGGGGCTTGGTCCCTGCTGGGGTTTGGGGCCAAGCCCCATACTTGCCTCATCATGAGTTAGTGTTTTCGGTGGTTGGTATAAAGCCGCTAGCGGAAACGCCAGCGGCTTTTTCGTGCATGCCCCACCAAGGCAGCGAGCGAGCAGACACGCTCGGCCCCTGCTCAGTTCACCAACGGCCCCTGGGCGCGGGCCTCGCCCAGCGTATCAAGATCGATGCCCTCGATCCGGGCACGGGCCGCGAGTACGGCAATGAACTGCCGCACCGCAGCCTGCCATGCGCTGTGATGGAGGTCGCGCGCCACCGAATCGCGCACATCATCGAACGCCGTCAGCCGGGCCGGCGCGTGGCGGTGCAGATGCACCACATGCATACCGTAGCGCGTCTTCACCACCACCGGGCAGACCTGGCCTGGGGCGAGGCCGGCCAGGAAGGTCTCGAACTCCGGCACGGTGGAGCCGCGTTCCATGCGGCCGAGATTGCCGCCCTGTTCGCGCGACGGGCAGTCGGAATGACGCCGCGCGAGGTCGGGCAGGGCACCCGGCACCGCCAGAACCTCGCTCAGCATGTCGCGTGCGCGGGCCTCTGCGGCGTCGCGCTCGGCGAGGTCGCCGGGGTCGGCGGCGATCAGGATGTGGCTCGCCTCCCACCATTCGGGCGTGCCAAAGCGTTCGGGATGGGCGGTGTACCAGCGGCGGCACGCGGCCTCGTCGGGCTGCGGCACATGCACCTCGCGGGCCAGCAGGGTATCGATCGCCTCGCCTTCATCGGTGGCGAACTCGGCCGCGGCGGCGTCAAGCAGCAGGCGCCGCACCACAAGGGCGCGGGCGGCCCCGGCCCAGGCGGCATCGGCGGTATCGGCAGGGTGGTGCTGCATCTCGGCGGCAATGTCGGCGGCGGTGATCGGCGTGCCGTTCACCGCGATGGGTTGATCCAGCAACATGCTCGTTACTCCGCCGCCGTCGGTCGCGCCACCGGGCCCGTCCGCCTGGTGGCGCCACCGCGCACCCGCACGATCTGCCACGAGCGGAACAGATACCAGATCGGGGCCGAGAAGATGTGCACCAGCCGCGAGAATGGCGTCGCCAGGAACAGCGTCATGCCCAGCACCAGATGCACCTGATACGGCCATGCCAGCCCGCGAACCAGATCGGCGGCACCGACGCGAAAGGTGACGATCGACTGCGCCCAGCCCGACAGCGCCAGCATCACCGAGCCATCGCTGTGTCCCAGCGAGAACGGCAGCGTGATCAATCCCAGCACCAGTTGTACCCACAGCAGCGCCAGGATGGCAATGTCGATCGCCGTGCTGGTGCGCCGGATGCGCAGGTCGAACAGCCGGCGATGCAGCAACAGGCTCAGCCCCACGAAACAGAACGCCCCGGCGATGCCACCGGCCACGACCGCCAGCAACTGTTTGGTCGCCGGGTCGATCACCCATTCATAGGCCCAGTGCGGCGTCAGCAACCCGACGAAATGGCCGAAGAACAGGAATATTATGCTGAAGTGGAACAGGTTGGAGCCCCAGCGCAGTTGCCGCGCCCGCAGCATCTGCGACGAGCCGGAGCGCCAGGTGTACTGATCGCGGTCGAACCGGATCAGCGAGCCGACGAAAAACACCCCGGCGCACAGATAAGGGTAGATGCCAAACAGGAAGCCATGCAGGTGGTCGGTGAAGCCGTTCCAAAGGGTGGACATCGTGTGCCTCTCTCAACGTGCAGCGGCGCTGGCGCGGGCTTGGCGAAGATGGTCGATCATGGCGGAGACCTTGGCGCGGGCGCCTTTCTGGTCGGGGTCGGATTCCGGGCCGAACACAACCGGCTCTGCCTCCCAGGCAGCATCCATCGCCGCCATCTCCTCGGCGTCGGACATCTCCTGCTCAGCGGTCGCCTCGACCTTTGGCACGGCGCCGATCTCGGCGAGCACCGCGGCGATCACGGCGGCATAGGCGCGCGCGTCGGCACTGCCGCGGCCCAGCAGCTTGGCGTGCAACGTGTCGATGATCGGCGCCGCCTGGCTCAACAGGTTCTGCGCCATCTCCGGAGGGGCCACGGCGCAGAACTCCAGAACCATCGGCAGGAAATCTGGCAACTCGCGCGTGTCCATGGCAAAGCCCGTCTGCTCGTAGATCGTCGCCAACTCCAGCATGGCCGGGCCGCGATTGCGGGTGTCGCCGTGCACATGCTCGAACAGGTGCAGGCTGGTGCCGCGGCCGCGGTCGAACAGCCGCACATAGGCCTCCTCCCGGTCGAGCGCATCGCCGATGCCCAGCCGCCGCGCCAACCGCGCCAGGCGGGCCGCCGCGCTGCGGGAGAATTCCGCCTGCGGTATGCTCGCCTGGATGTCGGGCAGATCGGCGCGCAGCGCGGCGTCGGGGTAGCGCAGCAGGGCGGAAAGGATTGCGAAACGGCGGTTCATGACCGATCCTCCCGGCTTGCCGCCGCGTTGGCCTCACGGATGCGCGGCGGCGCCATACGCCCGGCTGACGGGCCGGTGGCACTGAACAGGTTGCCCGCCGAACTCCCGTCCGAGCAGCCATGGCCGAAGCTGAAGCCGCACGATGATTTCAGGTCGAAGGCGTTCTCGGCGTATTCGCGGTGGGTGGTCGGGATCACGTAGCGGTCTTCATAGTTGGCGATCGCCAGCGTCTGGTACATGTCCTCGACCTGGGCCGCGCTGAGGCCGACTTTGGCCAGAATCTCCTGGTCGTCGCGGCCTTCCACCGTGCGCGCACGCATGTGGATGCGCATCGCCATCATGCGCTGCATCGCCTGCACCACCGGTTCTTCCTTGCCGGCGGTCAGCAGGTTGGCGAGGTAGCGCACCGGAATGCGCAGGCTTTGCACATCCGGCAGCCCGTCCTTCCATCCGACATGCCCTGCCTCGACGGCCGACTGAACCGGCGACAGCGGCGGCACGTACCAGACCATCGGCAGGGTGCGGTATTCCGGGTGCAGCGGGAAGGCGATCTTCCAGTCGATCGCCATGCGATAGGCCGGGCTGCGCCGTGCGGCATCCAGCCAGGCTTCCGGCACCCCATCGGCGCGCGCCTGGGCGATCACCTTGGGGTCGTTGGGGTCCATGAAGATGTCAAGCTGCGCCTGGTACAAATCCTTCTCGTCCGGCACCGCCGCGGCCTGCTCGATCCGGTCGGCGTCATACAGCATCACGCCGAGATAGCGGATGCGGCCAACGCAGGTTTCCGAGCATACGGTGGGTTCACCCGCCTCGATGCGCGGATAGCAGAAGATGCACTTCTCCGCCTTGCCGCTTTGCCAGTTATAGTAGATCTTTTTGTACGGGCAGGCCGACACGCACATCCGCCAGCCGCGGCACTTGTCCTGGTCGATCAGCACGATGCCGTCCTCCTCGCGCTTGTAGATCGAGCCGGAGGGGCAGGCAGCCACGCAGGCCGGGTTGAGGCAGTGCTCGCACAGCCGTGGCAGGTAGAACATGAAGGTCTGCTCGAAGGCGCCATAGATTTCCTTCTGGATGCCTTCGAAGTTGCGATCCTTGGAACGCTTGCGGAATTCAGTGCCCAGGATCTCCTCCCAGTTCGGGCCCCACTTGATCTCCATGCGCTCGCCGGTGATCAGGCTGATCGGGCGCGCCACCGGCATCGCCTCGCTCTCGGGCGCCGTCTGCAGGTGGCTGTAGTCGAAGGTGAACGGCTCGTAGTAGTCGTCGATTTCCGGCAGGTTGGGGTTGGCAAAGATGTTGGCGAGGATGCGCCACTTGGCCCCGATGCGCGGCTGCAACGACCCGTTGCGCTTGCGCGTCCAGCCGCCCTTCCAGCGGTCCTGGTTCTCCCACTCCTTGGGATAGCCGATGCCCGGCTTGGTCTCCACGTTGTTGAACCAGGCGTATTCCACCCCTTCCCGGCTGGTCCACACCTGCTTGCACGTTACCGAACAGGTGTGGCAACCGATGCACTTGTCCAGGTTCAAAACCATCGCGATCTGCGCACGGATTTTCATGGCG
>JBBQOT010000343.1:0-4249 GCA_038331165.1 Acetobacterales bacterium | reverse complement strand
CGCATAGTTCCCTGTCGTTTCCCGTGGCTGCGAGCCTAGGCCGGCCTTCGGGGCAGCGACAAGAGGCAAGGGGACGTGGTGTTTTTTTGTGAAAAAAAAAGAAAAAAAAATTAAAACAATTAGCCCCGGTCGCCCCCGCGGCCACCCCCCCGCACCTTAACTTAAAGAAAACCAACGGTTTTCCACAGGCCCCCGGCCTTTGGCGGGTCCCCGTCGGCGCGGCTCCGCGCCGCGACGGCAATGCCCTGGCCTTGCCTTCCTTCATCGGCCAATCGCCAGCATTCCTGATCAAGGACGCGGTTCGCACATGTGGCTGACTACGGCGTGCCACCGCCGCGTTCCCGGGCGCGAATCTCGGTTGAGGAGCGGTCGAAACGGAAACGATGATGGGGGATCTCGGTGAAAAGATCAGTATAGCGCCGCGGCACCGCGATGTCGTTCAGCGTGCGCAGGCGCCCCGCCGCGTCGATGCGCACGGCGACCAGAAAGCTGCCGCCGGAACTGGCGATTTCCTCGAGTGCCAGGTGCATGCGATCTTCGTCGTCGCCATAGTAACGCGGCGCGACCAGCCGCTCGGCGGTGTCTGCCCCGATGACGAATGTGGCGCGCGGAAACAGGCGCGACTTGTCGAGGAATGTGGGGGCTCGGGTCAGTTCGACCGGCGACTTCCAGGCGAATTGCGCGATCCTGTCGCGCACCGTGCCGCCCGCCAGCGGCGGCTTGTCGACGTTGGTGACTGAGATTTCGAACGCCAGGGGCTGCTGCCTGAGCTCTTCGGCGGCCCGGGCGAGCGACACATGCCCTTCGTGCACCGGGTTGAACGAGCCTGGAAACAGCACGACGGGCGGCGGTGCCGACAGCATCATCTGGCCGTCGGGCTGGACAGTTACGCGATCGATCTCGCCGGCCAGGAGCTGATCGATTGTATCCACGTCAGCACTGACCACCTCGGCGTACTGGTCGTCCGCATCGAGCAGGCTGCGCGGCGACGGTGGGACGATCTGGCATGCCCGGGCCAGCCACAAGACGATTGCGTGCGACATGAGGTCTTCTTCCGCGGCACGATCACGGCGGCCCTTGGCCAACAGAACGGTGCAGTGCGCGATGCCGGCAGAGGTGGCGACTGCGATGTGAAACCGATGCTCGCCTTTACGCGGACGATCACTGGCCAATGCCGCGGTCGCGCCGAGGCCGACCACATCGCTGCCCGCGGGCACCAGCCTGGCCGCGCGTGCCCGCGCGCTGCGGGCCATCGCGATTGCCGTGTCGGTGCTGCACGCCTGTGCCGGAGCGGCGCCGAGATAGGTTGCAAGCGCCTGCTCGTCGTAAGGAACCTGCGCTTCGATCAACAGGCGGGAGCCGCCGGGAACACGCAGCAACGCGCCGATCGCGCCACTGCCGCCGCCGGTGATCGCGAGTGCCGCTTTGCGGCCGGACGCATGCACTGCGGAGATCAATTGTCGCCACGCGGCGTCGGGCAGGTCCATGGTGCGTCTGCGGTCCGAACCTGAGAAATCGTGCGAGAACGGTGGGAGACAGGCGGGACGGTGTCAACTCCAGATGTCCCGCAGTGCCGCCTCAGGTCCCGGGCCGAGCCCTGGCCATGCCTGGTCAGGGCAGTTTCTGGCAGCGCACCGGGCAGCGGATCACGGGGGAGATGGTGCGTTGGGCGCCGGGGCCGAAGAACATCGCCAGCAGCATGGGGTCGCTGTCGGACGGAGTGCTCGATGTTTTTGACGACGGCGTTGTGGCGCAGCCGGCGAGGGCCAGGATGAGAGGCAGGATGATCCGGAACATCGGCGGTCGTTTCCCCGGGCGATGACAGGCCCGTAGGGGAATTTGCCGATTACTGCCGCGAGCCGGAACACAATTAAGCGTGAATTCAACGCGTTAAAGTGCTCTGGTATGCAATCAGCCCGCGTCGCGCAGATAGCGTTCGGCGAGATCGACGTAGTGGGCAGCGGTGCGGCCGTATTTGGCGAGGTCTTCGGCGGAGAGCACGCGCCAGAGTTTGGCCGGCGAGCCGGACCAGATTTCGCCGGCGCCGATGCGCTTGCCCGGGGTGAGCAGGGCGCCGGCGGCGAGCATGCCACCCTGTTCGATGATGGCGCCGTCGAGCACGGTGGCGCCCATGCCGACGAAGGCGCGGTCGTGTAGCGTGCAGGCGTGGATGATGCAGGCATGGCCGATGGTGACGTCGTCGCCGATAATGGTTGGCATGGTGCCGGCGTTGACGTGGACGATGGTGCCGTCCTGGATGTTGCTGCGGGCGCCGACGCGGATGAAGTTGGTATCGCCACGCAGCACGCAGTGGAACCAAACGCCGGCCTTGGGGCCGATCTCGACATTGCCGATCAGGGCCGCGGTGGGGGCGACGAAGGCGCTTGGCGCCACCTTGGGGGTGGCGCCCTCGAACGGGAACAGCGGGCCGTGGCGATCAGGCATGCGTCAGTTCGCGCGGCATCGCGGCGATGTGGGCCAGGCCGAGCATCAGCGCGATGTTCTGCACCGCCGCCCCGGAGGCACCCTTGCCGAGGTTGTCGAGCTTGGCGACGAGCACGGCCTGGCGGTAGGTCTCGTTGGCGTAGACGCGCAGTTCGAGCAGGTCGGTGTCGTTGAGGTCTTCCGGCTCGACCCGGTCGTTGGGCTGGGTGGGCATGACGCGGACCAGGGCGCTGCCGCGATAGCGGTCGGCCAGGAGGGCGGCCAGGTCAGCAGCCGTTGGCTTGCCCGAGAGCGTGTCGAGATGGAGCGGCACGCTGACCAGCATGCCCTGGCGGTAATGTCCGACCGAGGGGACGAAGATCGGGCGGCGCGAGAGGCCGGAATAGAGCTGGGTTTCCGGGACGTGCTTATGTTCCATCGACAGCCCGTAAAGTTCGAAGGCGGGGCCGCCAGAGCTGTCGTGGGCCTCGATCATCGCCTTGCCGCCGCCGGAATAGCCGCTGACGGCGTTGATGGTGACGGGGTGGTCGGCCGCCATGAGGCCGGCATCGACCAGCGGGCGGATGAGCGCGATGGCGCCGGTGGGGTAGCAGCCGGGGTTGGCGACCTTGGCCGCGGCGGCGATTTTGGCGGCCTGTCCGGGTTCCATTTCGGGGAAGCCATAGGCCCAGGCGGGGTCGACGCGATGCGCGGTGCTGGCGTCGAGCAGTTTTGGCGCAGCGGCGCCGAGTTCGTCGGCCAGGCGGGTGCTTTCCTTTGCGGCGTCGTCGGGCAGGCAGAGCACGACGAGGTCGACCTCGCGCATCATCGCCTGGCGGGCGGCGGGGTCTTTGCGTCGGTCGCCGGTGAGGCTGCGCAGGGCAACGGCGGGGAACGCCTCAAGCCGCGCGCGGATGCCGAGCCCCGTGGTGCCGGCTTCGCCATCGATGAAAACGGTGGCCGTATGTGCCATGTGAAGTTCTCCTGCCGTCGGGCATGGTTTGCCGTGGCGTGGGCAAAACGCAAGCAAAACAACGCGTCGGCGCCGTTTGGCTTCCATGCGGAATTGTGCGGCGCGGCAATTTGGGGGGTTCGCAGGCGCACAAACTGCGGCATGGTGGGCGCTGACGACGCGGCGGGACTGGATTGTGGCAGTGCAGACAGGGATGACGGGCGGGCGCGGGTTCGACCGGCGGCTGTTGCTGGGCATTTTCTTCATCTGCCTGTCGGGCTTGATTTTTCCTGTGATGAACGGCTTCGCCAAGGCGCTGGGGGCGGAGTATTCGACGCTCCAGGTGTCCTGGGCGCGCGCGTTTGGGCATTTCGTGTTCATCCTGGCCGCCTTCCTGCCGCGGCAAGGGCTGGCGGTGCTACGCACCAAGCGGCCGATGATCCAGTTCGGCCGGGCGCTGACCCTGTATGTGTCGAACCTGTGCTTCTTCTTCGCGGTGGTGTTCATTCCATTGGCCGAGGCCGCCGCGATCAGCATGACCTCGCCGTTGGTGGTGGCGCTGCTGGCGTGGCCGATGCTGGGCGAGCGGACCAATGCGAAGCGGCTGATGGCGCTGGCGGTTGGGTTCGCCGGGGTGGTGATCATCATCCGGCCGGGGACGGACCTGTTCCACTGGGCGTCGCTGTTCGTGGTGGCGAGTTCGGCTTCGTACGGGCTGTATCAGGTCCTGACGCGCAAGGTGGCCGGGATCGACAGTCCCGAGACCTCGGCGGTGTATGCGCCGATTATCGGGGCGATTTTCATGCTGGCGGTGATGCCGTTCGTGTGGCGCACGCCGCAGAACCTGTTTCACCTGGGCATGTTCGTGGGGCT
>JBBQOT010000342.1:0-4256 GCA_038331165.1 Acetobacterales bacterium | reverse complement strand
CCAGCCGCCCTGCGCCGGCGTGCCCTTGTTCGACTGCCGCCCTGCGGTGGTGCCCCAGTCGGCGATCACCAGGTCGATGTTCATGCCGGCCTTGCGCATCGCGTCGGCCATCACTTCGGCCTGGCGGCCGATCCAGGCGATTTCGGTGGTGGCGATGTAGGTCAGCTTTTCGCCTTTGTACCCGGCCTCGGCGAGCAGCGCGCGCGCCTTGTCCAGGTTCGGCCCGAGTGCCTCGGCACCAGCCAAACTGCCATAGGGACCGCCGCAGATGTAATAGGAGTTGCAAGCCTTCCAATATTTCTCGTCGCCGAACCCGGCCGCCATCACGTCACGCTGGTCGATGATGTTCGCCAGCGCCAGGCGCGCCTTGGGGTTGTTGAACGGGGGATGCAACGCGTTTGGCCGCAGCATCGTCTGGTTCAACATGTCCGTCAGCTTCTGTAGCTTGATGTTGCGGTTGCGCTCCAGCACCGGCGGCGATACTGGCAATGGAACCGGCGCGGCTCATGGCGTTCTCCTGGCAGGTGGTGATATGGCGATGCCGCAGCATGCGCGCCGGCCACCACGCCGGCAATCTTTCCGCGACGCGAATCGCCGTTCCATTGGACGCCCGCCATACACTACGCTGCCGCCATACCCCCGCCACCCGCGCAGGATAAGAAAGAGCCGGCGCAGGATAAGAAAGAGAGGCACCGAATGCGACGCAGAACACTCATCGCCGGCGCTGCGGCCCTTGGCCTCGCCCGCCCGGCCATCGGCCAGGGCGCGAACCGCGTGCTGAAATTCGTGCCGCAGGCCAACCTCGCCAATCCCGACCCGGTCTGGACGACGGCGACGGTGGCGGCCAACCACGCCCATATGGTGTGGGACCAGCTCTGGACCTTCGACGAGGGCCTGATCCCGCGGCTGCAGATGCTCGCCGGCGTGACCACCTCGGACGACAAGCTCACCTGGCGGCTGGCGTTGCGCGACGGCCTGACCTTTCACGACGGCGAGCCGGTGCGCAGCCAGGATTGCATCGCCTCGCTCGCGCGCTGGATGAAGCGTGACGGCATGGGCCAGCGCATTGCCAGCCAGCTCGCCGAGATGCGCGTGGTGAACGACCGCAGCTTCGAGATTGTGTTGACGAAGCCATTCCCGCTGCTGCCGATGGCGCTGTCGAACAACTGCCATGTCATGCCCGAGCGCATCGCCAAGACCGACCCGTTCCAGCAGATCACCGACTATGTCGGCAGCGGCCCGTTCCGCTTCCTCAAGGACGAATGGGTCTCCGGCTCGCGCGCCGCCTATGCCAGGTTCGACAAATACATCCCGCGCAGCGAGGCGCCGTCGAACATGGCCGGGGGCAAGGTGGTCAATGTCGACCGGGTCGAGTGGATCATCATGCCCGACCCGGCGACCGCCGCCGCCGCCATACAGACCGGCGAGATCGACTGGGTGGAACGCCCGCTGGCCGACCTCATCCCGCTGCTGCGGCGCAACCGCGATGTGGTGGTCGACGATAACGACCTGTTGGGCGAACTTGGCATCGTGCGGTTCAATCACCTCCAGCCGCCTTTCAACAATGTCATGCTGCGCCAGGCGGTGCTGGCAATCACCGACCAGAAAGACTACCTCGCGGCCGTGATGGGCCCCGACAGCCCCTACACCACCCAGCCGGTCGGCATCTGGACCCCAGGCACCCCGTTGGCCACCGACGCCGGCATGGAGAAGCTCACCGGCCGACGTGATCTCGCGGCCGCCAGGAAGCTCGTCGCCGAGTCCGGCTATAAGGGCGAGAAAGTGGTGTTGATGGCGCCCACCGACTTCCCGACGCTGAACGCGCTGGCCCAGGTCACCCGCGCGCTGTGCGACCAGCTCGGCCTCAACGTGGAATACGTCGCCACCGACTGGGGCTCGCTGATCCAGCGCCGCGCCAGCCGCGAGCCAGTGGAGAAGGGCGGCTGGAGCATCTTCTGCACCTCCGGCGGCGGCTTCACCTCATCCAACCCCGCCGTCTACACCTCGTTGTGGGGCAACGGCGAGAAGGCGTGGTTCGGCTGGTACAATTCGCCGCGGATGGAAGCCCTGCGCGACGCCTGGTATGAGGCGGCCGACCTGCCGACCCAGCAGAAGCTGGGCCGCGAGATGCAGGTGCTGGCGTTCGATGAGGTGCCCTTCGTGCCGACCGGCATGTGGCGCTCGCCGATCGCCCGGCGCAGCACTGTCACCGGCATCCTGCGCGCCGCACGGCCGCTGTTCTGGAACCTGCGCAAGGGCTGACCCGCCGGAGCCGCGGATGACTGACAGTCGGGAGCTGTTCTGGACCGCGGTCGCCGTGGCCCAGACGGCCGCCTCGGTCGCGGTCACCGCACACGTGCTGCTGCGCCGCCGTGCTTCTGCCACTGCCGCCGCCTGGATCGGGCTTGCCTGGTTGGCGCCGGGTGTCGGGGCGGTGCTGTATGCCCTGCTCGGCATCAACCGCATCGAGCGACGGGCCCGCCGGCTGGATCGCCGCCGGGTGCCCGACCAAGGGGATCTCGCCTGTTCGGCCATCGTGCCGCCGCACCTGATGCCGCTGGACCGCGCCGCCGCGGCCATCACCGGGCGCCCGCTGCTGGCCGGCAACGCCGTTATGCCGCTGCTGCACGGCGAGGCTGCCTATCCCGCCATGCTCGCCGCCATCGCCGGTGCCAGCGGCAGCATCGCGCTCAGCAGCTATATCTTCCGCAACGACGCCACCGGGCGCCGCTTCATCGCCGCCCTCGCCGCCGCACAATCGCGCGGGATCGTGGTGCGGGTGCTGATCGACGGTGTCGGTGGCGGCTTCTTCAACGCCGGCGCTTGGCGCGCGCTGCGCCGGGCCGGCGTGCCAGTGACACGCTTCCTGCACTCCAACCTGCCATGGCGCATGCCGCTGCTGAACCTGCGTTCGCACAAGAAGCTGCTGGTGGTGGACGGGCACATCGGCTTCACCGGCGGTATCAACATCGGCGATGAGAATCTGGAGCCGCCCGGCCGCGCCCCGCGCCCCCCCCTGCTGTCCAACCGCCTGCTGTCAAAACGGCGCCGCCGCGGCATCCGCGACACACATTTCCGTATCGACGGCCCGGTGGTCGGCCAGATGATGGCCGCCTTCGCCGAGGATTGGGAATTCTCCACCGGCGAAGCATTGCGCGGCGCGCTCTGGTTTCCCCCGGCATTGCCGGTCGGCGTACCGCCCGTCGGTACGGTCTTTGCCCGCGTCGCCACCTCGGGGCCCGACCACGACCTCGAACGCATCAAGCTGCTGATGATGTCGGCGGTCACCGCCGCGCGGCGCCGCATCCGCGTCGTGACGCCCTATTTCCTGCCCGACGACGCCTTGGCCACCACCCTGGCGCTGGCCGCCCTGCGCGGCGTTCAGGTGGAGATCCTGGTCGCCGAGCGCAGCGACTACCGCCCGCTCGACTGGGCGATGCGCGACGGCCTGATCGCCCTGGCCCGCGCCGGTTGCCGGGTGCTGTGGAGCGCGCCGCCGTTCAACCACGCCAAGCTGATGACGGTGGACGACGCCTGGTGCCTGATCGGCAGCGCCAACTGGGACATGCGCAGCCTGCGCCTGAACTTCGAACTGAATGTCGCGTTGCAAGACGCGGTGGCGACGGCTGATATCGACGCCCTGATCGACGCCACCCCGCGCCGCACCGCAACCCTGCGCGAGTTGCTCGCCCGCCCGATCGCCAGCCGCCTGCGCGACGCCGCCATGCGCCTGCTGCTGCCCTACCTTTGACCCCGCGTTGTGGCGATACCTTTGACCCCGCGTTGCGGTGATACCTTTGACCCCGCGCCGCGGCGCTACCTTTGACCTCGCGTTGCAGTGATGCCCCAATCACACCGGAGGACACTTCATGTCCGTGCTCGACCGCTTCCGCCTCGACGGCAAGCGCCTGTTCATCACCGGCGGCAGCCGCGGCCTGGGCCGCGAGATGGCGTTGGCCATCGCCGAGGCCGGCGCCGATGTCGTGATGGTCGGCCGCGACCCGGACAGCCTTGCCCGCACCGCCGCCGACATCCGCGCCCGCGGCCGCCAATGCTTCACGATCGAGGGCGACGCCGGCACGCCCGAAGGCTGCGAACGCGCCTGCCATGCCGCACTGGCCCTCGGCCCGATCGACATCCTGATCAACAACATCGGCGGGCGGCGCATCAATGTGCCGATCGAGGCGCAAACCTTGGTTGACTGGCAGGCGATGATGGACCTCAACCTGACCAGCACGTTCCTGTGCACCAAGCTG
>JBBQOT010000341.1:0-4263 GCA_038331165.1 Acetobacterales bacterium | reverse complement strand
CGGCCACTTTCTGCCCCAGCCCGCGCGACCAGTCGCCCTCCGGCGGCTCCACCTTGATCACGTCCGCGCCATACAGCGCCAGCAGCATGGCGCAATACGGCGAGGCGATGCCCTGGCCAAGATCGACCACGCGCAGGCCGCGATAGGGGAATTCGGCGCTCATCTGGTTCCTCCCGGGAATCGCGCTAGCTTACGGCGGCCCCAAGGGAGAACAACAGTGCAGCACGAAAACGCCGAAGCGTGGGATGCCGTCGCCGAATGGTACCACGCCTTCTTCACCGGCATGGTCCTCTCAGCCGTAACGCGCCGGGATACCGCCGACGCCGCCGATTTCATTTTCGCCGTCTACCGCCGCCAGCACCTCGACCTGTTCCTGCCCGGCCTGCGCAAGCTCGGTCTGGACACCAAGCCCCACGCGGTGGCCGCCGCCCAATACCACTATCTGTCCAACGCCATCGGCGGTGTGAACGTGGAATGGATCGGTGAGACCGATGAAAAATCCTGGGTGCGCTACCCGCCGCCGCGCTGGATGTGGCAGGGCACCGCCATCGCCGCCGTGCCGGGCGCCGTCTCCCGCGCCATGCTGCGTGCCTGGCACGCCCATAACGGCGTCTCGCTCGGCAACCCCCGCCTCGGCTTCGTCTGCACCGGCCAGACGGTCGAGGGCGATCCCGGGCTGGAAGGCTACTACCTCGACCACGGCCGCGACCTCGCCCCCGAGGAGCGCCTGCGCTTCGCCCGCCACGAATCTGCCCCGCGCTTCAACCCTGCCCTGGCCCCGGTGCTGGCCAGCGACGCCTGGCCGATTGCACGCATCAAGAAGGCCAAGCGCAACTACGCGCTCGCCTATGTCCGCACCGCCATCCCGGCCGCCATTCAGCTTTGGGGTGCCGTCGAGGCCACCCAACTGCTCGGTCTCACCGGCCGGCTGATCGGCATGCAGTTCTACCGCCAGACCGCCGCCGCGATGCCATCGCCCGACTTCGCATCGTTCATGGTTGCTCTCGCCCGCGCCCAAGGCGACAGCGCCGAAATCACCGCCCCCGGCGTGGTGCGCCAGACCAGCTGGACCCTGATGCGCGACGTGCCCGACCCGCACCCGGCCGCCTTCGCCTGCTGGAATGGATTGCTGGAAGGCGCACTCGCCGCCCATGACCGCTTCGCCGAATTGCGCGTTACCGCCCGCCTCGACCTCGGTGATCCCTGCTTCGAATGGCGCATCGAACCGCGGCGCGGTGCGGTGGCCATCGGCTGATACAAAGCGCCGTACAGAGCGAGCAAAGCCCTGGCCTTGACCGCTCAACGCGCCGTGTTCAGCCCGATAACCCGAACCGGGCCCGGTCCGGCGCGGCGGCTGGCCAGCAAGTGCCGCGCTGCCTCGGGCCGGCCAGCGGCGAGGTAGGCGCGCAGCAGGGTGAACTCGAACAGATCGGTTTGGGCGAGGCTGCCGACGGCCCGGTCGCGCTCGGCCAGCATTGGTTCCAGAATGGTGATCGCGGTGGAAAAATCCTGGCGCTGGAACGCGGCGAAAGCGCGCGCCAGTGCCGGCACCACCGGGCCGGAGGGATAGCGGCCGTCATGCGCCATCGTCTCGATCTGCTGTAGCCGCTCTTCTAATGCGGTGCCGTTGCCGGCGGCCGCCTCGGCCAGGGCGATGTGCCAGTCGGCAAAGGCGCCGCCGGGGCGGGGGAACATTCGGGCGACGAAATCATGCACCACATGCCAGCGGGCGGGGTCGCGCGGGTGGCCGGCCAATTCCCAGCGCCACAGGAACGAGGTCGCATCCACCAGCGTGGTCGCCGCCCGGCCGCGGTTGACGTCGGGCGCGATGATCTCGCTGTACAGCCGCCACGCTTCCGCATCGTCGCCTGCGTCCAACTCGCACAGCGCGAGGTGCCAGGAGATATGGCCGTAGTAGACCGCCTCGCGCGGATAGCCCTTCAGCCAATCACGCATGAAGCCGCGGCCCGCGACGTTGGTGCCGGATTCGTAGTGCACGTGGGTCAGTGCATGGGCGGCCAGCGCATTGGCCGGGTTCGCCGCCAGGGCGAACTGCGCCTTGTCGCGCGCGGCATCATGCGCCCCGGTTTCCGACAGCGCGAAGGCGTGGATGCTGGCAAACCACCAATCTTCGCCGTAGTGCGCGGCGAGGCTGTCCATCAGGTCGCGCTGCTCGCGCTTCACCCCGGCATGGCCCGAGCTCAGGATCAGCCCGGAATTGGTGGCCGACGCGCTGAGCACCACGGCATCGCGCGGCCAGCTTCGCAGGTGCACCCGCAATGCCGCCAGCGCGTCGGCGCTCTGCCCGCCGATCAGCAGCGCGAAGAAGGCGACATGGCTGGCCTGCCGGTTGTTCAGCCCGGTGGCCAGGCGCTGCGCTTCGGCGATGGCGGTGCGGGCGCTCGCCATGTCGCCGCTGGTTTGCAACGCCCGCGCCCGCGCGGCATGGGCCAGCGCGAAGCCAGGATCGGCGGCGATCGCCCGCGCCAGCACCGGCTCGGCGCCGGGATACAGGCTGAGCAGCATGTCGCAGCCGGCGACATAGGCATCGCGCGCCGCCGCGGAGGTGGTGGACACGGCCAGGCCATAGCGATCCGCCAGCACGTCATCTCTCCCCGGGTGCCCCGCGGGATGCTACGAACGCCCTCGCCAGCCCGCAAGCCGCCCCTCCCGGAGCCCCCGCCATGGACCGCGATCTCGCCGAACTCCGCCGCCTGATCGACGCCGCCGAACGGGTGGTGGTGTTCACCGGTGCGGGCATCAGCACCGAATCGGGCATTCCCGATTTCCGCTCGCCCGGTGGCATCTGGTCGCGCATGAAGCCGATCTACTACCAGGAGTTCGTCGCCTCGGAGGAAGCCCGCGTCGAATCCTGGCGGCGCAAGTTCGAGTCCGATCCGGTGATGCGTGCCGCCGCCCCCAATCGCGGCCACCGCGCCGTCGCGGCACTGGTCGGGCGCGGCAAGATCAGCCATGTCGTGACCCAAAATATCGACGGGCTGCACCAGGCCTCGGGCATTGCCGACCATCAGGTGATCGAGTTGCACGGCAATTCCACCTATGCCCACTGCCTCGACTGCCAGCGGCGCTATGAGCTCGACGACCTGCGCCCGGGCTTCGAGGCCACGCTGAAATCGCCGCGCTGCGACGACTGCGGCGGCTACGTAAAAACCGCCACGGTCGCGTTCGGCCAGTCGATGCCGCCGGCGGCGATGATCCGCGCGGAGGAGGCGATCCTGGCGTGCGATCTGTGCCTGGTCGCCGGGTCCTCGCTGGTGGTCTACCCTGCCGCCGGCTTTCCGGAGCTTGCCAAGCGCAACGGAGCAGGGCTGGTGATCCTGAACCGCGAGCCGACCGACATGGACGCGATCGCCGACTTGGTGCTGCATCGCGAGATCGGCGAAACGCTGGGCGCGATCGTCGGCAACAACTGATCAGGAATTCCGCCATGCGCGCCACTCGACTGTCCGTGAACCTCAACAAGGTTGCCCTGTTGCGCAATTCGCGCCGCACCGGCGTGCCCGACCTGATGGAGTTCGCCCGCATCGTGCATGGCGCGGGTGCCGACGGCATCACCGTGCATCCGCGGCCGGACGAGCGCCATATCCGTGGCAGCGACCTGCCGGCACTCGCGGCCGTGATGGCCCCCTGGCGTCCCGGCTTCGAGCTGAACGTGGAGGGCTATCCCGACGGCCGGCTGATGGAAATCATCGTCGCGACGAAGCCGGAGCAGGTGACGTTGGTGCCCGACGCGCCGGGCGCCTTCACCTCGGACGAGGGCTGGCAGCTTGCCGATTCCGCCGAGGTCGCGCTGGTGCGGGACTATGTCGCCCAATTGAAGGCGCTTGGCGCCCGGGTGATCCTGTTCACCGATCCCGATCCGGCGGCGGTCGCACGGGTGCAGGCAGTCGGCGCGGACGGGATCGAAATCTATACCGGCGAATACGCCGCCCAGGCGAAGGCCGGAAATGGTGCTGCGCTGCTGGCAGAGATTGCCGCTACGGCCGCGGCAGCCGAAGCTGCGGTCATGATCGTGAACATGGGGCACGACCTGAACCTGGAGAATATCCCGGCGATTGCGGCTGCGATCCCGAATATCGCCGAGGCCTCGATTGGGCATGAGCTTACCGCGGATGCCCTGAAGATGGGATTTGCAGCGGCTACGATTGCGTATCGGCGGGCGCTTAGGGGGGAGTGAAGAAAGGCCAGGGGCTTTGCCCCTGGACCCCAGCAGGGGCCGAGCCCCTGGACCCCAGCAGGGGC
>JBBQOT010000340.1:0-4281 GCA_038331165.1 Acetobacterales bacterium | reverse complement strand
CCCCAGGAAGATCGAAATATTCAGGTCCGGATCAGCCCGCCCCGACCAGTTGTTGATGTGCCCCTGATACTCCCCGCGCCCCATTGCCGCGATATTGGAGTTCACCTCGCCGGCCCGCACCCGCACATCGAACCCGGCCTCGTTGGCCATCGACTGCACGATCTCCGCCACCTGCACATCGCGCGGCGTCTTCACCACGCTCAGCTCGAACACCGGCTTCTCAACGCCCGCCTCCTTCAACAACGCCCGCGCCTTCGCCACATCGCGCGCCGGCACCGGAAGGGCCTTGTTGTTGAACGGGCTCGTCGGCAACTCCGTCTGGTTGTTCGGCACGAACAACCCCTCAAGCGCCACCTGATTGATCACATTCCGATCGATCGCCGCCTCGAACGCCGCGCGCACCTTGGCATTGCGCCCCATCGGATTGTCGCTCGCCGCACCATTGCCCAGGTTGAACGCAATCGTCGCATATCCCAGCCCCGGCGTCGTCACCAGCCGCAGCTTGGTATCGCCGCGCACCTTGCTTGCATCCGCCGGCGCCAGGTCCTGCAGCATGTCCAACTGCCCCGCCTGCAAGTTCACCAGCCGCACCGTGGTATCCGGGATCATGCGGAACACAATCCGGTCGATCTTGATCGACGCCGCATCCCAATACCCCGGGAATTTCTCCACCACGATCCGGTCCTGCGCCACCCGCTCCACATACTTGAACGGCCCCGAGCACACCGGCTCTTTGAAGAAATCTGCGCCCAGCCGCTGGAACACCGCCGGCGAGGCGATCATCCCCGCCCGGTCCGACAACGCCGCCACCAACGGCGCAAACGGCTGCGCCAGCACCAGGCGCACCGTCTTCGCATCCACCACCTCGATGGCGGTCACCGACCGCAACTCGCCCTTGCGATTGCTCTCCGCCGCAGTGCGATAGCGCTCAAGATTGGCCCGCACCACCTCGGCGGTCATCGGCGTGCCGTCATGCAGCACCACGCCGTCGCGCAGCGTCACCGTCAGCACCCTGCTGTCACCCGACCACTTCCACGCCGTCGCCAACTGCGGCTTGAAGCTCAAGTCCGGCTGCAAATCCCACAGCTTGTCGCACAGCGCCATGAACGTGATGCGCCCGGCAAATGTGCCGCTGCGCGCAGGGTCCAGCGCATCCGGCTCATCCTGCTGCCCCACCCGCAACACGGTCGAAGACTGCGCCTGCGCCGGCAACGCCACCCCGATGCTCAACGCCAACGCCACGCCCGATAGAAGCACATACCGCCGCATGCCAAATCCTCCCTGCCGAATGACGGCCGAGCCTAGCTCTTGGAGTGCAGCGGGAGCAATGGAAGGCGCAGAAAGAAAGGCCAGGGCGCCGCCCTGGACCCGCTGGGGCCGGCGGCCCCAGACCCCTTCCGTCTCGCCTTAGGTGGCGCCCCGGCGCCACGCACTCCAACGCCCGCAGTGTCCGCCGCACTGCGCTGTCAACCGCCCGCCAGCATATCCAGCACCTCTCCAACACTGCCGGCACAGCCAAGCACATAGCGATCCGGCCGCAACACCACCGCCACCGCCCCGACCGTATCGAGATACGGCGCCAACGCCGCATCAGCCACAACCACCGCCCCCGCCGAACGCAACGCCGCCCGCTCGCCCGGCGACGGCGCGCACCCACCCCGCATCAGCACGCCGAATCCCGGCCCGATCGCATCATCCAACAACCGCCCATCGCCCAGCACCGGCTGCGGCCCAATCCGCCCCGCCGGCTCCGCCCGCCCGCCATGCAGCCCGGGCCCCAGCCGCGGCGCCGGCGAGCGCATCACCTCCGGCTGCGCCAGCATCCGCGCATCCCGCGCCCGCACCGCCGCCGGGTCGGTCTCCTGGATCACCCGGCCCAGCCGCACCGCGATCTCGATGTATTCGCGCACATGCACCGCCCGCTCGCTGGCATAGCTGTCCAACAGCGTGTCCGGCGCCCCCGCCACCACCCGCGCCAGCTTCCACGCCAGGTTCGCCACATCGCGCATGCCCGCGCACATGCCCTGGCCCAGGAACGGTGGCGTCAGATGCGCGGCATCCCCCGCCAACAACAGCCGCCCCGCCCGCCACTCCCGCGCAATCGCGGCATGAAACCTATAGACCGCAGCACGCTCGATCGTCGCCTCATGCGGCGCGATCCACGGCGCCAACCACCGCCACACCGTCGCCGGATCCTCCGCCGTCGCCGGATCATCCCCCGGCATCAGCATAATCTCCCACCGCCGCCGCATCCCGGTTCCCCGCACATAGGTCGCCGGCCGCGCCGGGTTGCAGTGCTGCACCGAGAAATCCCCCAACCCCGGCTTCGGCGCGCCCAAGATCAAATCGGTGACCAACCACTGCTCATGCGCATGCAAATCCTCCAACACCCCCCCGATCAACCGCCGCACCAGCGAGCGCGCCCCGTCGCACCCCACCACATACCGCGCCGCCACCTCCTCCCGCCCACCCGTCACCAGGTCGCGCACCTCCAGCCGCACGCCCCCCTCGTCCTGCACGATATCCACCACCTCGCACCGCGCCCGCACCGTCACGCAGGCAAACCGCGCCACCCCGCCGCGCAACACCCGCTCCAGGTCCGGCTGGTGAAACCGATAACTCCGATGCCAGAACTGCGGCCCATGCCCCGCCGGCCGCGGCCAGTCGATCAGCAGCCGCCCCTGCGCATTCACAAACCGCATCCCCGGCGACGCATGGGTAATCCCCTCCATCGCCCCCGCCAGCCCGATGCCCTGGAACACCCGCATCACCTCGTCGTCGAAATGCACCGCCCGCGGCAAATGATACGTCGCCGTCTCGCGCTCCAGCACCACCGTGCGCACCCCCAACTGCCCCAGCAGATTGGCCAGCGCAGCACCCACCGGCCCAAACCCCACCACCGCCACGTCATGCATCGCGCGCCCCTCCCTGCCGTGCTTGTATCACCGCCGCGGGATGCGCAGAATCCCAACCAGGGAGGCACTCATGCACCACAACAACGCGATCGCCACCGCCCCGTTGGCCCTGGCCACCAGCTACGTCAGCGGCACCAGCACCGTGCCCCTCATCGGCGACACCATCGGCCAGCACTTCGACCGCACGGTGGCCAAATTCCCCGACCGCCTCGCCCTCGTCGTCCGCCAACAATCCATCCGCTGGACCTGGCGCGACCTCGCAGCCCAGGTCGACGCCTTCGCCGCCGGCCTCCTCGCCCTCGGCCTCGAACCCGGCGATCGCATCGGCATCTGGTCCCCCAACAACGCGCAATGGACCATCACCCAATTCGCCACCGCCAAGGCCGGCCTCGTCCTGGTCAACCTCAACCCCGCCTACCGCCTGTCCGAACTCGAATACGCCCTGAACAAGGTCGGCTGCCGCGCCCTCGTCACCGCCACCGCCTTCAAAACCAGCGACTACGCCGGCATGCTCGCCACCCTGCTGCCCGAACTCGAAACCTGCCTGCCCGGCCACCTCATCGCCAAGAAAGCGCCGAACCTCACCACAATCATCCAGATCGGCACTCCCGCACTCCCCGGCGCCATTGGCGCCCCTATGATGCACGGTGCCTTCCCCTTCGACGCCATCCCCGCCATGGCCACCCCCGCCCACCGCGCAACCCTGGCCGACCTCGCCCCCCGCCTGCAATTCGACGACCCCATCAACATCCAGTTCACCTCCGGCACCACCGGCACCCCCAAGGGCGCCACCCTCACCCACCACAACATCCTCAACAACGGCTTCTTCACCGCCCAGGCGATGAACCTCACCCACGAAGACCGCCTCTGCATCCCCGTGCCGCTCTATCACTGCTTCGGCATGGTCATGGGCAACCTCGGCTGCCTCACCCACGGTGCCGCCATGATCTACCCCGGCGAAGGCTTCGACCCGCTCGCCACCCTGGAAACCATCCAGGCGGAAAAATGCACCGCCCTCTACGGCGTCCCCACCATGTTCATCGCCCAGATGGACCACCCCCGCTTCGCCGAGTTCGACATCTCCACCCTGCGCACCGGCATCATGGCCGGCTCGCCATGCCCCATCGAAGTCATGCGCCGCGCCATGGCCCTCATGCACCTGCGCGACATCACCATCGCCTACGGCATGACCGAAACCTCCCCGGTCAGCTTCCAAACCGCCCTTGATGACCCCATCGAACGCCGCGTCGCCACCGTCGGCCGCATCCACCCCCACCTCGAATGCAAAATCGTCGACACCGAAGGCCGCATCGTCCCCCCCGGCACCACCGGCGAACTCTGCACCCGCGGCTACTCCGTCATGCGC
>JBBQOT010000339.1:0-4296 GCA_038331165.1 Acetobacterales bacterium | reverse complement strand
TTGGCAAAGGGCATGCTCAGTTCGCCGTACAGGGCCGTGATGGTGCGCGAGGCGATCGTCGTGGGCACCGTGCCCTCGCCGCCGATGTGCTTGCCGGCCGAGTAGTCGGCATTGACCGCGCGGTCTTCGGCCTTCTCGCGGCGGGCGCTGGCGCCCAGGGCCAGGGCCATATTGCCGCCGGCCATCGGCATCAGCTCGCGGCTGGCCTTGAAGTCGAACTCGGTGGTGGTGCTCTGCGACTCGCGCATCAGGCCGTCCAGGGCCGAGTTGGCCCAGGCGGCCTCGCCGGCCGCGTCGCTGGGGCCGAAGGGGTTGATATTGCCCGAGGCCAGGCCGGTCAGGAAGCGGCCCTCATGCACGTAGCCCAGATAGGACAGCGAGCCCTTGGCGCGCGAGATGTTGACGGCGGTGTCGTAGTCCCAGCCGCCGAGCACGCCATTGGCACCGAACACGAAGCGGGTTTGCGTGTTGGTGTTGTCGTTGATGCGGTTGCCGCGCGGGATGGCGCGCAGGGCCACCTCGGTCATGCCGTCGCCATCGGGGTCGAAGTCGGCGGCCGTGTAGCCCAGCTTCAACAGCAGATCGCGCGGGAAGTACTTGCTGTTGATGGGCATCAGCGGGTGCGCGTAGTCACCCTTGACGGGGTCCAGGCTGGTGGCACCCCAGAAGATCGGTGTCGGCGCGATGCGGCCGATGCTGTGATTGCGGGCAAACGAGCCCTCGGCGAACAGCTGGTGGTCCTTGGACAGATTCAAGGTCAGACGGCCGTAGAGGTCGCCCTTGTCCTGGTCGGGCAGATTGTCCAGCGTCGCGGCGTAGATGAAGCGGCAGATGAAGGTGTTGGTGCCGTTGGGCGATTTGCCGGTGGCGCGCAGCGTCGTGAAGGTCGGATCACACTTCTCGAACTGGCTGCCGATGCCCAGATTGGTGTGTGCGCCGGGGCTGACCGCGAATTCGGACAAGCGACCGGGGAAGCTACCACCCGAGGTCGGGGGGCCTGCACCGGGGATCTCTTGCACCCCGCGGTTGTAGAACTGCTGCTCGATGGCGCGCAGACGGGTGTTCTTCTGCACATTGGCGGTGACCAACACATTGAACTTGTCGCTCAGCAGGTCGCCAAAGCCGACGGCGATGCTGGCGCCTTTTTCGGCGCCGCCGATATTGCTCTCGGTGTTGCCGTAGCGCACCGAGACCTCGCCATTGCGGTAGTCGCGCCTGGTGATGAAGTTGATCACACCGGCCACGGCGTCGGTGCCGTACACGGCCGAGGCGCCGTCGCGCAGGATTTCAACGCGCTCCAAGGCGGCGAAGGGGATGCTGTTCAGGTCAACCGAGGCATTGCCACCGATGCTGCCAAAGGGGTGGTTGGCCAGGCGGCGGCCATTCAACAGCACCAGGGTCGAGTTGGGGCCCAGGCCGCGCAAGTTGGCGTTGGAGGTGGCATAGCCCGCGCCCTGGGTGGTGTCGGAGATCGCGGCGGCGCTGGCCGAGACGCGCTTGAGCAGCTCCTCGACATTGGTGGCGCCTGACTTCTCGATCTGGTCACGGGTGATCACGGTCACCGGCAGTGCCGTCTCGGACTCCAGCCGTTTGATCGACGAGCCTGTCACGGTCACGCGTTCCAGCGTCTGACCTTGTGCCAGGGCCATTTGCGGCGCGGCAAGGCCGGCACCGAGGGCGGCCAATACGGCGACGCCTATTCTGTTTTTCTTGAACATCAGCGAACTCCTTGTGCAATCGTGGGTGGGACGACGGGTGTCGAGCAGCTGGCGGCAAACTCATGATTTGCCAAGCCGGGCCGCTTCAACCCGTGGGCCGTCATCTTCGGATTTCGCCATGCGCAAGCGGCATAGGGAATTCCAACGGATGTTGCGCCTCAGCAAAAGGGAAAACCCGCCCTTGTTTCGATTGCTGCTTGACGGCAAGTTCGCGCGAACTGCGGCCGGAAGTGTCGTGGGCGAGGCACGTTTGTCCTTACCCGACCCTACCTTGAGCTGGCGGCAAGCCGGTGGATAAGAAGATTTGGCTGAGCGGGCGCGGCGGGCCCTGGCTCAAACCGGCGCTTAAGGCCTCAGGCGAAGGCGAGCAGCAGAAAGGCCAACCAGACCAGCACCATCACCGCCATATCGGTGAGCCTGGCGAAGGCGGTGCGCAGATGCAGAGGTCTTGGAGGGCTGTACATAGAAGGGGGCTTTGGACGGGGGAGGAACCGAACTTCGCAAAGTCAAGCAAAGTCTGCCCGAGTCGCGCATCCTACGCAATGGTGATGTCCGCAGCTTGTCGCCGAAATTTTTAAGCATCGGTGGCATAGGCTGGACACCGGTCCCTGCTCAGGGGCAGGTCTTGCGGTGGTGACCCGATGTGCGATGTGGGCCAGGCGCTGCATGGGCGCTGTCCTTGTGACGAGTCGCCGCGCATGCTACCGGCCTTTGCCGAGCCTCAATCCGCTTGTTTACCCCGCGCCCGGCTGACCTCGAAGGCCGTCAGCGGCGAGGCCGTGTTGCCCCATTGCTGGCGCGCATGGTTGGCGACGGCGGCGATCTCCGCATCGCTCAGCGCCACCGCGAACGGCGGCATGCCGAAGGGCCGTGGCTGGGCCGCGGTGGCCGCTGCGAAGCCGCCCTGCAGGATCATGCGCAGCACATTGGCGCCCGGCTCCAGGGTCACCGCGCGGTTGCCGGCCAGGGCCGGATAGATGCCTGGCACGCCCTGACCCTGCGTGCCGTGGCAGCTGGCGCAATGTTGCTCGTAGACCTCGGCGCCAAGCCGCTCCGTTGGCGGCGCCGCAACCGCCTTGGCGCGCACCAGCGGCCGCTGGGGCAGAGACTTCAGATAGCCGGCCATCGCCCGCAGATCGACATCGATGAGGTATTGGGTGCTGCCGCGCACCACCTCGCTCATCGGTCCCGACACGCTGGCGCCCTGCGCCATGCCGGTCTTCAATAGCGCGACGATCTCGTCCAGTTCCCAGTGCGCGACGCCGGCCTGGGCCGGGTCGGCGAGCGAGGGCGCATACCAGCCCTGCATCGGGATCAGCCCGCCGCCCAGGCCGGATTCGCTGGCCCCCCAGCTGTTGCGCGCGGCGTGGCAGGCATTGCAATGGCCCAGGCCCTGCACCAGGTAGGCGCCACGATTCCAGGCCAGGCTATGTGACGGTTCACTCCGGTACTCGCCGGGACTGAAGTAGAGCGCCCGCCACACCGCCAGGGCGGCCTGGGTGTTGTAGGGGAAACGCAGCTCATGGGCGGGCGTGGCCTGCTGCACCGGGGGCAGGCTTTGCAAGTAGGCATGGATCGCATCGGCGTCGCGGCGGCTGATCTTGGTGTAGTTGGCATAGGGGAACGCCGGGTAGAGCAGGCGGCCGCCTCGGCTGCGGCCGTTGTGCAGTGCGCGCCAGAAGTCGTCGGCCGACCAGTTGCCCAGGCCGGTGGCCGGGTCGGGGGTCAGATTGCCGGCGAACAGAGTGCCGAACGGGGTGTCTATGCCTTCGCCGCCGGCATAGGGCGCACCACCGCGGGCGGTGTGGCAGGCGGCGCAGTTGCCGGCGCGCGCCAGGTATTCGCCGCGGCGGATTTGCTCGGCGTTTGGTGCTGCCGCAGGCCGGTCGGTCAGCGGCGACTCATCGCGCACATTCAGCGCCCAGACGAGCGCGATGCCTGCGGCAGCAAGAGCCAGCACGCCCAGACCGATCTTCAGCGCGCGCTTCATGGCGGCACCTTGGCGGCTTGAGGTACGCCGCCGCAGCTCGTGGGCAGCGGCGCCGGCAGCTCGCTCACGGCCTTGGGCGCGGGCGGCACCGGCTGGGCGGCCAGCCATTGCGACACTGCGGCGATGTCGTCCAGGCTCAGGGTCTTGGCGATCTGGCCCATGCAATCGGGCGCGTGGGCGCGGCGTTGGCCGGACTTCCAGGCGCCCAACTGGCCGTTCAGATAGTCGCGCGGCAGACCCAGCAGGCCAGGGATGGCCGGCGCAAGACCGGTCAGCTTGGCGCCATGGCATTGCACGCAGGCCGGCAGCTGGCGCGTGGCGTCGCCGTGCAGGGCCAGCTCTTGCCCACGGTGCAGCAGGGCAGGGCTGGCGCGGGTCGGCGGGGGCAGGGCGTAGGGCAGGTCCAGCGCGGCGAAGTGCTCGGCGATCTCGCGCAGATAGGCGTCCGACAGCGGCGCGACCAGCGTATCCATCAGGCCGTAGTGGCGACGGCCATCGCGAAAATTCAAGAGCTGGTTGTAGAGATAGCCGGCGGGTTTGCCGGCGAGGCGCGGGTAGTAGCCATCGGGCGCGGCCCGGCCCTGCTTG
>JBBQOT010000338.1:0-4300 GCA_038331165.1 Acetobacterales bacterium | reverse complement strand
TCATCGACAGCCGCTCGCCCTGGATTCGCACGTTCTCGACGAGGTTGTCCTCGCGGATCACCTTCTGCACGGCCAGGGCCGCGGCGCAGGCGACGGGATGGGCCTGGTAGGTATGGCCGTGCATGAAGGCGCCGGAGCCGGCGCGCAGGGCGTCGACCACGCGCCCGCCGATGAGGATGCCGCCGATCGGCTGGTAGCCGCCGCCCAGGCCCTTGGCGATGATCTGGATGTCGGGCGTGATGCCTTCCTGTTCCCAGGCGTGCATGGTGCCGGTGCGGCCCATGCCGCACATCACCTCGTCGAGGATCAGCAGGGCGCCGTGGCGGTCGCAGATTTCGCGCATTTTCTTGAAGTAGCCCGGGGGAGCGGCGACGCAGCCGGTGGTGGCGCCGACGACCGGCTCGGCCATGAAGGCGATGACGTTCTGCGGGCCGAGGCGCTGGAATTCGGCTTCCAGCTCGTCGGCGAGGCGTTGGACGTACTGCGCCTCGGTTTCGGCATCGCCCTGGAAGCGGTAGGCGAAGGCGGGGCTGACGTGGTGGAAGTTGGCCGACAGCAGCGGCGCGTAGGGGGCGCGGCGCATCATGTTGCCGCCGGCGGACAGCGCGCCGAGGGTGTTGCCGTGGTAGCTGCCGCGGCGGGCGATGTAGTGGGTGCGCTGGGGCTGGCCGATTTCGAGGAAGTATTGCCGGCCCATCTTGATGGCCGCTTCGGCGCCCTCGGAGCCGGAGGAACACAGGTAGGCGTGGGTGAGGCCGCCGGGGGAGCCGTCGAGGATGATGTCGGCCAGGTCTTCGGCGGCCTGGTTGGTGAACAGTGCGGTGTGGACGTAGGCGACCTGGTCGAGTTGCGCCTTGATCGCGGCGGTGACGCGGGCGTCGCCATGGCCGAGGCAGGCGACGGCCGCACCGCCCGAACCGTCGATGATCTGCCGGCCGTCGGCGCCGGTCAGGTACATGCCTTTGCCCGAGACCGCGATCGGCGGGGTGGCGTGTTGGCTGCGGTGCAGAATGCGGCTCATCGGGAAGTTCCTCGGCGAATTCGTCGCTGGCAGTTTGCGCCGGGGAAAAACCGTGTTCAACCGTTCTTGACACTCCCCTGCCCCGACTGTAGCAAGCCTTCGCCTTCCGGCACGCAAACTTGCCGGGTGAGGAACGTATGAGCGAAGAACGGGACGGCGGCGATCGGCCCCACAGCGCACCACCAGGAGGTTCTTCTGGCGGCTCGTTCGAGGATCGGTTGGGTGCCGCCCGACGCAAGCAGGGGCTTGAGCCCCCACGACAGGGCGAGGACGGGGCATCTCCGATTCCGAGCCTGTCGCCGTCCCAGGGCAATGCCATGGGGGTGGGCTTGCGGGTGGGCGTTGAGCTGGTGTCGGCGCTGGCCGTGGCGGTTGCCATTGGCTGGTATCTGGACGGCTGGCTCGGCACACGGCCCTTCCTGCTGATGCTGTTCGTCGTGCTTGGGGGCGCGGCCGGGGTGGCCAATGTGTGGCGGCTGGTTGGGCCGCCCAAGCCGCCCCGCCGATGACCAACCGCTGGCGTGCCGGTGGGGACTGACCAGGGATCGGAGTGCAGCCTGCTTGCGGGCCGCGATGTGCGAAGGACGAGACGGTGGCCGCCGAAGGACAAGCGATCGACGCGCTCGGGCAGTTCAAGCTGGCGCCGGCCCTGGGTATCGTGGGCAATGCCGTGAACTTCACCCAGGCCAACCTGTTCATGCTGGTCGCCGGTGCGCTGACCATCGGACTGCTGTATTTTGGCGCGCGCCCCCGCGCCATCGTGCCCGGCCGCCTTCAGGCGCTGGCCGAGTTGTCGTACGAGGGCATTCTGAAAATGTGCACCGACCAGATCGGGCCGGAGGGGCGCGCGTTTTTCCCCTTCGTCTTCACGCTGTTCTTCTTCGTGCTGATGGGCAACTTGCTGGGCATGATGCCCTATGCGTTCACCTATACCAGCCACATCGCGGTGACCTTCGCGCTGGCGGCGTTCGTGATCGTGCTGGTGACGGTGGTGGCACTGCGCATCCACGGCCTGCATTTCTTCAGCTACTTCTTCCCGGACGGCGCACCGAAGCTGCTGGCGCCGCTGATCATCCCGGTTGAGGTGATTTCGTACCTGTCTCGCCCGGTCAGCCTGTCGATCCGTCTGTTCGCCAACATGGTTGCCGGCCACGTGATGCTGAAGGTCTTCGCCACCTTCGTGGTGATGTTGGCCGGGGCGGGCACCGTGGGCGTGATTGCCTCGGCGGCACCGTTGGCGCTGAACGTGGCGTTGATCGGCTTTGAGTTCCTGGTGGCCTTCCTCCAGGCCTACGTGTTTGCGATCCTTACCTGTATCTACCTGCACGACGCCGTGCACCTGCACTGAGCTGCTTGCCATCTGGCCGGGGCGGTGATGCCGTCCTGATCCTGCCAAACTGACCTGATCTGCTAACCTGAAAGGACTGATCCCATGGAAGTCGCTGCCGCTAAGGCTCTTGGTGCCGGCATCGCCGTGATCGCGCTCGCGGGCGTTGGCATCGGCATCGGCAACATCTTCTCCGCGCTGGTTACCAGCGTGGCGCGCAACCCGTCGGCCCGCGACCAGGTGTTCGGCCTCGGCATTCTTGGCTTTGCGCTGACGGAAGCCGTGGCGCTGTTCGCGCTGCTGATCGCGTTCCTGATCCTCTTCACCTGATCGCGAGGGGCGCGGACATGTTCCGCCCGTTGGGCATCGCCTATCGGGGTGCGGCTTTGGCCGTTGCCTTGGCCGGCATGGGCCTGCACTCGGTTGCCTGGGGCGCTGCCCCGGCCCCCGAGAAGAAGGGCGGCATGCCGCAGCTCGATTTCGCCACCCCATTGACCATCTCTCAGGTGGTCTGGATGGTGATTATCTTCGCCGTGATCTATCTGTTGCTGTCGCGCTGGGCGCTGCCGCAGGTGGGCGCGGTGCTTGAGCAACGGGCCAGTCGCATTCAGGGCGATCTGGCCGCGGCGCAAATCGCCAAGACCTCGGCCGATGCGGCGGTGGGCGAACTGACCGCCGCCACCCGCCAGGCCCAGGCCACCGCCCAGGCCGAGATCGCCGGCGCCGTCGCCGCCGCGAACGAGGCCGCAGCCAGCCAGGCTGCGGTCCTTAATGCCCGGCTCGACGCCCAGCTTGCCGCAGCCGAGCAGCGCATCGCCGCCGCCCGCGCCGCGGCCGTGGGTGCGCTGCGCAGCGTCGCCACCGATACCGCGACTGCCGTGGTTACGCGTCTGGTTGGCGTTGCGCCGTCAGTCAGTGCCGTTGAGCAAGCGGTCGACACAGCACTCGCCGCTCGCCGGGCCTGAGGAGAAGCACGATGGGGCATGAATACGGCTTCTGGGACGACCCAAAGACCTGGGTTGCCGCGGCGTTTTTCATCTTTTTCATTCTGTTCGGCTCGAAGGTGTGGGCGGCGCTTACCGCCATACTCGACAAGCGCGCCGAGCAGGTTCGCACCGAGCTGGCTGAGGCACAGAAGCTGCGCAGCGAGGCCGAGGCCCTGCTGGCCGACGCCAAGGCGCGTCGCGAACAGGCGCTGAGCGATGCCAAGGCGCTGATGGAAGGTGCGAGCCAACAGGCGGCTCAGCTTGCCGCCGCTGCCGCAACAGAGGCCGAAGCGTCGGCCGCCCGGCGTGAGCGCATGGCCATCGAGCGCATCGCCACCGCGGAGAAGGCGGCCGTCGACGAGGTTCGCATTATCGCAGCCGAAGTCGCCGCCACCGCCGCCGAGCGGGTGATCCGCGAGACTCTTACCGCCGACGCCGGCGGCGCCCTGGTCGATCGGGCTATCGCCAGCCTGCCCACCGCCCTGGCGCCGCGCCGCGCCGCCTGACGTTAACGACCTGACCCAAGCGAGAAAGGGCGGCCCAGGCAAGGGCCGCCCTTTTTTGTGCCCGGTCTGACCGCCCGCAGGGGACAGGACTAGGTGGTGTCGCGGGGACAATTGATTGACCTAGGTGGAAGAAGCAAGGCCAGGGCTTTGCCCCATAGACGCTAAGATAAGGGAGGCTGGGCTCTGCCCAGACCCGCCAGGGGCCAAGCCCCTGGACCTTGTTTTATAAGAAAAACTATAATTTCCAATGGGTTGATAATTGGCAGCGGGCACAGCCACTAAAGGTAATGGGATCAAAGGGTCTCTGACCCTTTGCGGGTCCCGTGGCGCGGCTTCGCGCCGCGACAGCAGAGCCCTCGCCTTCGCTACCTCAGTGCCTATCGGGCGAAGCCCTGGACCCAATAACCGCCGACGGCCTTTGGAAACCCATTAATAAGTATATGGATAAGGTCCAGGGGCT
>JBBQOT010000337.1:0-4309 GCA_038331165.1 Acetobacterales bacterium | reverse complement strand
CCAGATCGCTTCGGGCCGTCCAGTATAACCACGCCACCCCCAGCGCCGTCAGCCACGCCAGCAGCATCACCACCGTCATCACCGCCGCGATCGCATCACCCAGAAGCGGCCAGTCATTGGCGGTGAACCGCGGCGGCTCGCTCATCCGCGCCGCTTGCGCGCCAGGAATTCCGCCATCCGAAGCCCCGGCTCCGGCGTCGTCCACGCCTCGGCAAAAGTATCGATCCCCGCCGCAATCGCCCCCGCCAAGCCGCGCTCCTCCCACTCCCCGATCAGCCGCTTCTGCAACCGGATCGCATCCGGCGCCCCGGCCAGCACATCCGCCAGCACCCGCTCGATCGCCGCATCCAGCTCCGCCACCGGCACCACCTCCTCCACCATCCCCCACGCCAGCGCCTTGGCCGCGCCAAAGGTCTCCCCGGTCATCACAATGCGCCGCGTCCGACCCCACCCGATCAACTGCGGCAGCAACGCCGCCTCGATCACGCTGGGAATCCCCACCCGCACCTCCGGCATCCCCATCATCGCGTCATCGCTGGCAATCCGCATGTCGCACGCCGCTGCAATCTCCAGCCCGCCACCCAGGCAATACCCCTGCATCCGCGCGATCACCGGCACCGGCAACGCCCGGATCGCCCCGCACACGTTATGCAACTGCGTGATGAACGCCCGCGCCGTCACCGGGTCCAACCCAGCCATCTCGCGAATATCCGCCCCCCCGATCATCGCCCGCGCCCCCGCCCCCGCCAGCACCACCGCGCGCAACCCCGCCTGCCCCGCCAGCCCGCGAAACGCCGCTTCCAACGCCGCCGACAGCACCGAGTTCAGCACATTCAGCTTGGCCTGGTTGTCCACCACCACCCGCGCGACAATCCCCTCCGCCCGCTGCTCCAGCGTTGTCACAATCTCCGCCATGGCGCGTCTTCCCCCGTCTGGACATTGCTCCAGTGCATGCCAACCTAAGCGGGATCACAGGAGGATGCGATGGCCAACCAACTGGCAACACTCGGCGGCGGCTGCTTCTGGTGCCTCGAAGCAGTCTATCTCGGCCTGCGCGGCGTAAGCGCCGTCATGAGCGGATACGCCGCCGGCCATGTCGAAAACCCAACCTACGAGGAAGTCTGCGCCAAACGCACCGGCCACGCCGAAGTGGTGCAAATCACCTACGACGACGCCCAGCTCAGCTTCGACGACCTGCTGCGCGTCTTCTTCACCATCCACGATCCCACCACCAAAGACCGCCAAGGCCACGATGTCGGCCCGCAATACCGCTCGATCATCCTCACCCACAACGACGACCAACGCGCCGCGTCGGAACGTATGATCGCCGAAATCGCCAAGGCCGGCATCTACGACGACCCCATCGTCACCGAACTCGAACCCCTGACGAAGTTCTGGCCAGCCGAGGCGGAACACCACAACTACTTCGCCCGCAACCCATGGTCCGGATACTGCCGCGCCGTGGTCGCACCCAAGGTTGTCAAGTTTCGCAAAAGCTTTGCCGATCGGCTTAAGCCGGAAGCCGCCTGACGAAGAAAGTAAGTCTTCTTTTTGTGAACAAAAAGAAGCAAAAAAACTTTATCCGTTTACTTCACTCTCCCCGTGAAACGGCTACGGCGGTCACACAAGTAGGAAACGACTTTCCACTGGTGCCTGCTGACGAAGCACGCCAGATCGTCGCCTGGTATCGCTGCCGCTGCGCGATCGAGCACCTCGATCGAACTCCAACCTTGGAATCCAATCAGCCGTCGAGCCGCAAACCACAAAGCCGCAGAAATCCGTCATATGCGAATCCCCCGCCAACCGGGCCACACCGTCTTGCGCCAGCCGGACGCGCGCGTGACACTGCGTCATGACTTGGTCCATTCTCGTTCGTGACCCCGCAACCGGAGCCCTCGGCGCCGCCGTCGCCTCGCGCTTCTTCGCCGTCGGCGGCCTGTGCATCCATGTCGAAGGCGGCGTGGCCGCCCTGGCCACCCAGGCGCTGGTCAACCCCATGTATGCCGTGCACGCCATGCCCCGCCTGCGCGCCGGCGAAGCGGCCCAGCCCGTCCTGCGCAGCCTGGTCGAGCCGGATCCGCTGCGTGACCAGCGCCAGTTCCACATCCTCGACGCCCGCGGCGGCATCGCCCAGCACAGCGGCCGCGATTGCGTCACCTGGGCCGGCCACGTCGAGGGCCAGGACGTCTCCGTCGCCGGCAACATGCTGGCCGCCCAGCCCGTGGTCCAGGCCACGCTGGAGGGCTACCTGCGCGCCACCGGCAGCATGGCCGAACGCCTGCTCAGCGCCATGGAAGCCGGCGAAGCCGTCGGCGGCGACAAACGCGGCAAACAATCCGCCGGCCTGAAAATCTGCACCGCCGACCCCTACCCCGACCTCGACATACGCTCCGACGACCACCCCGACCCGCTGGCCGATCTGCGCCGCCTGCACCGCATCAGCCTGGAACGCTACGCCGTCTTCCGCCGCTTCCTGCCCGGCCGCGACAGCCCCTGGGGCGAAAGCGATCGTGCCGTGATCGAGGCCGCCATCGCCCGCGACGGCCGCCCGATCACCTGAATCCCTTTCTCACTAAAGGACACCAACATGCGGAAAATTCTGCTTAATTCCGCCCTCGCCCTGGGCGCCCTGCTGGCCCTCGCGCCGCCCCAGGCCAGCGCCCAGCCGGCCGCCCTCCATTTGCGCATCGGCCTCGCCGAAGACCCCGACCTGCTCGACCCCACCCTGGGCTCCAGCTTCGTCGGCCGCATCGTCTACGCCGCCATGTGCGACAAGCTGTTCGACCTCGACGAGAAACTGAACATCCTCCCCCAGCTCGCCACCGGCCACCGCTACGAAAGCCCCACCAGCCTCGTCATCACCCTGCGCCCCGGCGTCACCTTCCACGACGGCGAAAAATTCGACGCCGAAGCGGCAAAATACAAGCTCACCCGCGACCTCACGATGAAAGGCAGCATGCGCGCCGGTGAGATCAACGCCATCCAGACCATCGACGTGATCGACCCGCTGACCATCCGCCTCACCCTCAAGCAGCCCGCCTCCCAGCTGCTCGCCCAACTCACCGACCGCTCCGGCATCATGATCTCCCCCAAGGCGGCCGAGGCAGCCGGCGACAAATTCGGCCTCAACCCGGTCTGCGCCGGCGCCTACGCCTTCGACAACCGCGTGCCACAAGACCGCATCGTGCTGAAGCGCTTCCCCGCCCACTACAACGCCAAAAACTACCACTTCGACCGCGTCACCTACCTGCCGCTGCCCAATTCCTCGGTCCGCCTCGCCAACCTCCAGGCCGGCACCCTCGACCTCGCCGCCGTCGCGCCAAACGACGTCGCCGCCGTCAAGAAAGACCCCAAGCTGAACCTCACCGTGTGGGATGCGCTCGGCTACACCGGCATCAACTTCAACATCGCCAACGGCCCAGCCGCCGACACCCTCACCGGCAAGCACGCCCTGGTCCGCCAAGCCTTTGAACTTGCAATAGACCGCCAGGCCCTCATCGACGTCGTCTTCGCCGGCATGCTCACCCCCACCGCCCAGGCCAACCCGCCCACCTCGCCGTTCTACGTCCCCTCCGTGCAGCCGCCGGCACGCGACATCGCCAAGTCCCGCGCCCTCCTGGCCCAGGCCGGCATCACTGGCCGCGTGCCCCTGGAACTCACCGTCACCAACGCACCCGACGCCCAGCAGGCCGCCGAGGTCATCCAGTCCATGGCCGCCGAAGCCGGCTTCGACGTCAAGGTCAAGGTGATGGAGTTCGCCTCCTCCCTGCAGGCCGGCTACAAGGGCGAGTTCCAGGCCTACATGATCGGCTGGTCCGGCCGCTCCGACGCCGACGGCAACATGTGGGCGCAAATCCACTCCCGCGGCGCCTTCAACTACGGCAAGCACAGCAACCCCGCGCTGGACAAGCTGCTCGACGACGCCCGCGTCGCCACCGCCGTCGCCGACCGCCGCGCCCTCTACGCCCAAGCATGGGACATCCAGCGCCGCGACCTGCCGCTGATCTACCTGTTCAGCACCCGCAACATCGTCGGAACCCAGAAATCCGTCCAAGGCCTCAGCCTGGTCCCCGACGGCCTGCTGCGCCTCGGCGGCACCAAATTCGGCAACTGAAGGAAGGCCAGGGCTCTGCCCTGGACCCGCTGGGGCCGGCGGCCCCAGACCCCATTCGTTTGTTCGCCTTTGGCGAGAGGGGCCATGCCACCGGTTGCAACCATTCGGTTGGCCCCTCTCGCCAAAGGCGAAAACGGTTGAGGGTCCAGGGACCTCGGGTCCCTGGTGGGGTCCAGGGGCAAAGCCCCTGGCCTT
>JBBQOT010000336.1:0-4310 GCA_038331165.1 Acetobacterales bacterium | reverse complement strand
CCCGCCGCCGCGGTGGAGCCGGCGCTGACCCTGGCCATCATCCGCCAGGAGAGCAACGCCGACACCGGCGCGGTCAGCCCCGCCGGCGCGCGCGGCCTGATGCAGTTGATGCCCGGCACGGCTGCCTTGGTGGCCAAGAGCTTGGGAATCACGGCCCCGCTGCCGGCGCTGACCGCCGACCCGGGGCTGAACATCCGCCTGGGCACCACCTATCTGCGCGGCCTGCTCGACCAGTTCGACGCCAACATCGCCATGGCCGCCGCCGGCTACAACGCCGGCCCGCGCCGTGTGGCGGACTGGATCGAGCTGAACGGCGACCCGCGCCTGCGGCCAGCCGACGGTGGCGGCACCGACATCATCGACTGGATCGAGCTGATCCCGTTCTCCGAGACCCGCAACTATGTCCAGCGCGTGATCGAGAACACGGTGATCTACCGCGCGCGCGCCGCCCAGGCGCAACCGCATCCGCTGGCGCAATGGCTGCGCTGAGCCGCACCATCTCCGCCTGGGATGGCCTGCCCCTTCATATCCACGACTGGGGCACGCCCGGCCACGCGCCCGCCCTGTTGTGTCTGCCCGGCCTCGTGCGCACCGGCGGCGATTTTTCCGAGCTTGCCGCCCGCTACGCCCCGCTACGCCGCGTGATCGCGCTCGACTACGCCGGGCGCGGCGCATCAGGGCGCGCCCGCAGCCCCGAACGCTACGCGCCCGAGGCCTGCCTGCGCGACATCACAGACATCACAGCGGCCCTGCACCTGCACCGCGTGGTGGCGATCGGCACCAGCATGGGCGGGTTGCTCGCCATGGCGCTCGCCGCCGCCCGACCCACCCTGCTGGAAGCCGTGGTGCTAAACGACATCGGCCCCGAAATCGGCAGCGCGGGCCTGGCCGCCGTGCGCGATCACGTCGCCACCGACCCCGCCTTGCCGAACCTGGCGGAGTGCGCCGCCCATCTGCGTGCCCACCTGCCCGACCTGTCGTTCGCCAGCGCGGCCGCGTGGTGCCGCTTCGCCGATCTCACCTACGAACAAGGCGAGGACGGCCGCTTCCACCCGCGCTGGGACACGCGCATTGCCAGCCTGCTGGGGCGGCCGGCGCCACCGCTATGGCCGCTGTTTGGCGCGCTTGCCGGAATCCCGGTGTTGCTGGTGCACGGCGAACGCAGCCGCATCCTCACCGCCGCCACGGTCGCGCGCATGCGCCACCTGCGCCCCGACATGGCATACGTCGCCGTGCCCGGCACCGGCCACGCCCCCACGCTGGGTGAGCCGAATGTGGCCGCAGCCCTCGACCAATTTCTCGCCGTATGACCCGCGGTCCCGCCTTCTGGATCGCCGCCGGGCTGGGCAGCGGCCTGGTGCCGCGCGCGCCCGGCACCGCCGGCTCGCTCGCCGCACTGGCGGCCGGCATGGCGCTGCTGGCCATCGAGCCCGCGCTGCTGCCGCTTGGCGCGATGATCGCCACCATCGGCGGGTTGTGGGCGGTGCAGGCCGCGCGGGTGGAGGGCGACCCCGGCTGGGTGGTGATCGACGAGATCGCCGGGCAGTGGATCGCCCTGCTGCCGCTCGCGCTGGTGCCCGCCGGGGCTGAATGGAATCTGCCGTCGCTGGCGCTGGCCTTCGTCGCCTTCCGCGCGCTCGATATCCTCAAGCCCGGCCCGGTCGGTTGGGCTGACCGGCACGAGGGGGCGGCCGGCATCATGGCCGACGACGTGATCGCCGGCCTGCTTGCCGCCGGCATTGTGCGCGCCGCCCAGATGCTGCTGCCCGCCTGGTTCGCCGTGCCGACCGCCGCCCTGTTCAGTTGAAGGAGCCCGAGATGCCCGCCACAACCGTCGCCATCAGCAGCGAAAAATTCCTGATCGACGGCCAGCCCACCCATGCCGGGCGCAGTTTCCGCGGCCGGTCGATCGAGGGCATGCTGTTCATCTCGCGCATGGCCAACGCCACGGTCGACGACGCCAACCCCGCAACGGCCGGCGCCTGGTCTTATGCCGACGGGCCGTGGTCGGCCGAGCGCAACACGCGCGAGTTCATCGCCGCGCTGCCGCTGTACCGGCGCAGCGGGCTCGACGCCGTGGCCATCAACCTGATGGGCGGCAGCCCACAGGGCTATTCCTGGCTGCAACCCTGGCACCTGTCGGGCTTCGCGGCCGATGGCAGCCCGCGGCACGGCACCTTCGAACGGGCGGGCGCGGTGATCCAGGCGGCCGGCGCACAGGGCATGTTGGTCAATCTCGGCATCTTCTACGGCTGGGCGACGCAGTTCCTGGATGGCGAGGAAGCGGTGCTGCGCGCCGCCGGCGCCACCTGCGACTGGCTGGCCGGGCTGGGAGCCAGCAATGTGCTGCTGGAGATCGGCAACGAGATCGACAACCCCAGCTTCACCCACGCGATCGTGCAACCCGCGCGCTGCGCCGAGATCTTCGCGCTGGCCCGCGCCCGATGCCCCGGCGTGAAGGTGAGCACGAGCTACAACGGCGGCGTGGTGCCGCCGGACCACCTGATGGCCATCAGCGACTACGTGCTGCTGCACGGCAACAACGTGGAGACGCCGGACGGCATCCGCGCCCAGGTGGCCGCCACCCGCGCCAGCGCCGGCTATCGCGGCCAGCCGATCCTGTACAACGAAGATGACAACTACGACTTCGAACAACCCGACAACAATATGGTGGCGGCGATCGAGAGCGGCGCTGGCTGGGGCTTCTTCGACTATCGCCGCATCCGCGAGCGTTTCGCCGACGGATACCAGACTTTGCCAGTGGATTGGGGCATCAACTCCGCCCGCAAGCGCAGCTTCTTCACCCTGCTCGCCGCCGTCACGGGAGCGCAGCCGCCCGGATGATCAGCCCCGAGATACTCGCGCAGGCGGAAAGCCTGCTGGACCGTTGCAAGACAGCCGGCGTGATGATCGCCACCGCCGAAAGCTGCACAGGCGGCCTGATCGCCGCCACGCTCACTGCCATCGCCGGCAGTTCGGCCGTGGTGGATCGCGGCTTCGTCACCTACAGCAACGCGGCCAAGCACGACCTGGTCGGCGTGCCCATGGCACTGATCGAAGCCCATGGCGCGGTCAGCGAACCGGTCGCCCGCGCCATGGCCGAGGGTGCGCTCGGCCGCTCCCGCGCCCAGTTGACCGTCGCCGTCACCGGCGTCGCCGGACCTGGCGGCGGCAGCGCCGACAAGCCGGTGGGCCTGGTGTGGTTCGGTTGCGCGCGCGCGGGCCACCCCACCATCACCGCGCGCCATGTCCTGCCCGGCGACCGCACCGACATCCGCCGCGCCGCGGTGGCCGAGGCGCTGGCACTACTGGCCGCCCGCCTGTAGTCCCGGCCGATTTCCGGCACCCCCCTTGAACCGGCAGCAGCGCCGACCAATCTGACGACCACCCGGATCCGGGCCCCTCTGACGGTGGCAGCCATGCCCGCCGTGATGTCGGATCGTTCACCTGCCTCCATTCGCGCGGGAGCATCTGGAGGCCGATATGGAATGGATCATCGCAGCCTTCGCGGCTGACGTCATGGGCAAGCCGGCCTGGACTTGGTTGGTTTTCGTCACCATCGTGCTGACGCTGCTGGTGCTCGACCTCGGCGTGCTGCAGAAGCGCATGGCCGCGATCGGCGTGCGCCAGAGCCTGTTGCTAAGCGCCTTCTACATCGGCGCGGGCCTGTTGTTCGGGGCGTGGATCTGGTTCGACCAGGGCGCGCAGAGCGGCATGGAGTACCTCACCGGCTTTGCCATCGAGAAGTCGCTATCGCTCGACAACGTGTTTGTCATCTCGCTGATCTTTGCCCATTTCGCGGTGCCGGCAGCCTATCAGCACCGGGTGCTGTTCTGGGGCATCCTGGGCGTGATCGTGATGCGCGCGGTCATGATCGGGCTGGGTGCCGCGATGGTGCAGAACGCATCGTGGGTGTTGTATCTGTTCGGCGCGTTCCTGGTGTTCACCGGGGTGAAGATGCTGATGCCAAACGACCACGTGCATAACGTGGCCGATAGCGGCATGTTGAAATTCGTCCGCCGCCACATGCGGGTGACCGACGACTACCACGGCAACCGCTTCTTCGTGCGCCTGCGCGACGGCGCCACCGGCCGGATGGCGCGCTTCGCCACGCCGCTGTTCCTGGCGTTGTTGATGGTCGAGGCCGCCGACCTGGTGTTCGCGGTGGATTCGGTGCCGGCGATTTTCGCCATCACGTCGGACCCGTACATCGTCTACACCTCGAACATCTTCGCCATCCTGGGTTTGCGCGCGCTGTATTTCGCGCTGGCCGCGATGGTGCACCGTTTCTACGCGCTGAAATACGCGCT
>JBBQOT010000335.1:0-4310 GCA_038331165.1 Acetobacterales bacterium | reverse complement strand
CGGTGATGCTGTCCAACCCCTCGGTCGGCGCCAGCCTGGGCACCGCCACGGCGGGTGGGCTGATTTGGAACGACGACGTCAGCCTGGCGATCACCGCCAACAAAGGCGCTCAGGCCGAGGGTGATTCCGGCAGCACCGCCTTCGGCTTCACCGTGTGGCGCGCCGGCGTCACGGCGGACATGACCGAGGTGAGCTGGGCGATCCTGCCCGGCGCGGTCAACGCCGCGGATTTCGCCGGCAACGTGGTGCCACAGGGCAAGCTCACCTTCGCTGCGAACCAGTCCAGCGCCCAGTTGATTGTCAACGTGGCCGGCGACACCCTGGCCGAAGCGGATGAAAGCTTCACCGTGGTGCTGTACGGCGCCACCGGCGGCGCCGTCATCACCGCCATGGCGGCCACCACGACCATCCTTGCCGACGACGCGATCAGCGGCACGGCGGGCGCCGACCTGCTGCTCGGCACCGCCGGCAACGACATCTTCTCGCTCATCGGCGGCGCTGACACGGTCATCGGCAGCGCCGGCATCGACCAGTTCCTGTTCTCCGCCGCCGCACTCGGCCCCGCCGCATCCCAGGCGGTGACCCTGAGCGATTTCGACCGCTCCCTGCTGGAGGTGATCGACCTGTCCGCGATCGATGCCATCGCCGGCACGCCGGGCAACGACGCCTTCAGCTTCATCGGCACCGCGGCCTTCGGCGGCATCGCGGGGCAGTTGCGCTGGACCGATACCGGCGCCGAACGGCTGATCACCGGCGACGTGAACGGCGATACGGTGGCCGACCTCACCATCCGTACCCCGATGGCCGGGCCGGTGACGTCGGACTGGTTCGTCCTCTGACCGGTCGGGACGGCACCTGATCGGCCAGGTCCGGAGCGCGCCTTGGCGCGACGGGCTGAGACCCTGGATCCTAGTTCACTGAAATATGTGGGTTTCCAAACGCCGTCGGCCTTTGGTGGGTCCAGGGCGAAGCCATGGCCTTGCTTCTGAACATAACTCAATCAGCCGGCAGATGGTCACCCCCGCGTTTACCGGTTCGAAGGGTTGGGTCGGGTAGCATCCTGTGCATCAAAGGACGCAGGGGGACGCCTCGTGAGACACGATCCGGCCGAGTGCGGGCGCAAGGCCTTTGACTCGGTTGTCCAGTTCGGGATCACCCCGACGCCGGACAACTTCGCAATCTGGTATGAGTACCACAGCGGGTTGAATCCAGAACTGCGCCACTTGATCGACCTGCTGGTGAGCGCGCCCGGTCGCTGCGACGACCCGACGATGGCGGCGGTGCACCGCAAATACTTTGCCCATGTGCGCGAGCGCGAGGCGCTGCGCGATGCATCCGAGCGCATGCAGACCCTGTTGCAGGAGGTCGGTGCGGCGGTGGGCGATGCCGGACAAGGCGCGCGCAGCTTCGGCGACGTGGTGCGCGACACGTCCACTGCTTTCGTGTCTGGCACCACCTCCCTGCCGGTGCTGATCCAGCGGTTGCGCGAGGAGGCGCAGGTGATGGCCGAACGCAGCGAGTCGATCGGCCAGCACCTGGCTGGGGCCGCGGAACGCATCCAGTTGCTGGAACGCTCGCTGGACGACATGCGCCACGACGCGGCAACCGATGGCCTGACAAAGCTGCACAACCGCCGCAGTTTCGACACCCGGCTTCGCGAGTTTGCCGGCAAGGCGATGAATTCCGGCGAACCCCTGGCACTGGTGTTGATCGACATCGACCACTTCAAGCGCGTGAACGACAACTGGGGCCACCAGACCGGCGACCAGGTGCTGCGACTGGTGGCGGCGACGCTGACCGCGGACAGCCGCCCCGGCGATTTCGTCGCCCGCTATGGCGGCGAGGAATTCGCCTTGATCCTGCCAAGCACCGACTCGGGGACGGCTTTTGTCGTGGCCGATCGCGTGCGCCGTGGTTTCGCGGGGCGGCAGATCGTGGCACGCGGGTCGGGCATGACCATTGGCGCGGTGACAGTGTCGGCGGGCGGCGCCTGTTACGAGCCTGGCGAGCGGCTTTCGGAATGGGTCGAGCGCGTGGATCGGGCGCTGTACGTCGCCAAGCAGAGCGGACGGAACCAAGTGCGCATGGCAACCCCGGCGGGACACTCCGCGGCAGAAAATCCTCCGGGATCTGCATCTGATCGGGAAGTTGCCGCCGTAGCGTAACCGGGCACGATCCGGCGAATGGCCGGGAGCGTGACATTCACAAGGAAGGGAGCCGATGGGCGAAGGGCGACGGATCGGGCTGGCGATGGGCGATGCGGCCGAGCGCGGGCGCGTTGCGGCGCAGCTGGAGGGCAGCGGCTTCGCCATTTGGGTGCCGGTCGGAATCGCCGGGTTGCATGACGCGCTGGCCGCGCCGGCTCCTGCGATCGACGCACTGGTGCTGGATGCCGGGTTCGCCGGGCAGGATGCCGCGGCGTTGTGTGCCGAATTGCGGCGCGCCGGGGTCCGCTGGCCGGTGCTGGTGCCGCATGACGGCGACGCCGCCATGGTGGTACGCTGCCTCGATGCCGGGGCCAGTGACTGCATCGCCCGGCCGTTGCGCCCGCTGGAGCTGGCCGCCCGGCTGCGTGCCCAGCTGCGCCAGCACGCCGACAGCGAAGGCGCGGTGCTGGCCGTCGGCCCCTATCGCTTCCGCCCGGCGCAACGCACGCTGGAGGATATCGCCTCGGGCCGCATCATCCGCCTGACCGCCACCGAGACGGCGATGCTGCGCTTCCTGCATCGTGCCGGCGGGGCGGCGGTGCCGCGGCCCGTTTTGCTGAACCAGGTCTGGGGCTATCGGCCCGGCGTGACCACGCACACCGTGGAGACGCACATCTACCGCCTGCGCCGCAAGATCGAGCCCGATCCCTACCGGCGAACGCTGCTGCTGAGCAACGAGGCGGGGTACCGGCTCAACCTGGGGCTGGCGGTGCTGCCGCAAGACCTGATGCCGGGGGGGCTGCGCGCTTCGGCTTGAGTGCCTTGTGCGGGCTTGAACGGGGCGGGTCCACGGCCCCATGCTGCGGCGGTGCAACCGGAGCTGCCGCATGGACCATCTCGATGCCTTTGTCGCCGGGCCGCGCTGCCGCATCGCCGGCGCTGCGGCCGGACCGCTCGCCGGGCTGAGCTTTGCGGTGAAGGATCTGATCGACATCGCCGGCTGGCCGACCGGTGGCGGCAACCCCGACTGGCCTGCCTATGCCGGAATGCCGACGCGCCACGCCGGGGTGGTGGCGGCCCTGCTGGCGGCCGGGGCGAGCATCGTGGGCAAGACCATCACCGACGAGGTGTCGCTGGGCATCCTGGGCGAGAACGCGCATGACGGCACGCCGGCCAATCCGGCAGCACCCGACCGGGTGCCGGGCGGGTCTTCATCGGGCTCGGCGGCGGCGGTGGCCGGCGGGGCGTGCGATTTCGCGCTGGGCACCGATACCGGCGGATCGGTGCGGGTGCCGGCGAGTTTTTCCGGACTAAATGGCATCCGACCCACGCATGGGCGGGTCGATTTCTCCGGCATCGCGGTGCAATCGCCATCGAGCGACACCTGCGGCTGGCTGGCGCGCGACGCAGCGATTTTTGCCCGCGTCGGCGCGGTGCTGCTGGGCGAGGCGATCCCCGCCGCGCTGCCGAGCACATTGCTGGTCGCGGTGGATGCCTTTGGCCAAGCCGACGACGCGGTATGCGCCGCCCTGGCGCCGATGGTGGCCCGGCTGGCCGCGCTGATCGGGACGCGCCGGGAGGTGACGATGGCGCCATCGGGCCTGGCGGGCTGGCTGCGGGCCCAGCGCGTGCTGCAACAAAGCGAGGCCTATGCCACCTTCGCCCCATGGCTCGACCGGCATAATCCGCGCCTGGCTTTTGGCGTGGCACGAGGGTTGGTCGCCGGGTCGATGTGGACCGACAGCGACCGCAGCTACGCCATGGTGACGCGGCGCGAGGTGGCGGCGCGAATGGCGCACCTGCTGCCGCCCGGCACCATCCTGTGCCTGCCCACCACACCGAGTCCGGCGCCGCTGCGTGGCCTGCCGACCTCCGAACTTGCCATGCCGCGCGAGCGCATCTCGGTGCTGACCTGTGCGGCGGGGCATAGCGGGGTGCCGCAAGTCAACCTGCCCGGGGCACTCGTCGACGGAGCGCCAGTGGGCCTGTCGATCATCGGCGCCCGCGGCACCGACGCCACCCTGCTGGCGGTGGCGGAGCGCTTTGCCTCCTGGGCGCGAAGATAAGGAAGGCGAGGGCGCTGCCCGCGACCCCCCAGGGGCCAAGCCCCTGGACCTTGTATTTTCAGAACAACTGAAAATTGCAATGGGTTGATAATATTGT
>JBBQOT010000334.1:0-4324 GCA_038331165.1 Acetobacterales bacterium | reverse complement strand
GAGGGCAACTTCGACACCTACGAGGTGATGAAACTGGACCAGATGCCGGTGGTGGAGACGGTGATCGTGCCATCCGGCGGGTTCTGGGGCGGGGTGGGCGAGCCGACAATTGCGGTGGCGGCGCCGGCGGTGCTGAACGCGATTTTTGCGGCGACGGGCAAGCGCATCCGCACGCTGCCGCTGAAGCATCACGACCTTAGCCACGCCTGATCGGGTGCTGGCTTGGCGGCGCTGTTGTCGGCCGGGGCGGTGTTGGTGTTTGCCGCTCTGGCGGGGTCGGCGCGTGGGTTCGAGGTGGTGGGCGATGCCATTCCGGTGCCGCTGACCGACGTGGCGGGTGATGCCGGGCGCGGTAGGGCGGTGGTGGCGAGCCGGCCAGTGGGCACCTGCGTGCTGTGCCATGCCGGGCCGTTCCCGGAGGAGCGAATGCCGGCGACGATCGCGCCGGATTTGCGTGGGGTGGCGGACCGGCTGACGCCGGGGCAGATTCGGCTGCGGCTGGTGGAGCCGGCGCGGGCGAACCCGGAGACCGTGATGCCGGGGTATTTCCGGGTTGAGGGGCTGGTGCGGGTGGGGCGACCTTGGATCGGGAGGCCGGTGCTGTCGGCGCAGCAGATTGAGGATGCGGTGGCTTTCCTGGCGACGCTGAAGGAGGAGTGATGCTTGTGCCGACGCGGCGGGGCTTCGTGCTGACAGCTTTGGCCGCGGCGGTGATGCCGGTGGGCGCGCGGGCGAAGCCGGCCGAGGTGGAGGCGCTGATCCGCGCGGTGACTGGGGGCGTGGCACCGATGCCCGGGCGGGTGGTGCTGGACGTGCCGGAACTGGTGGAGAACGGCAATGCCGTGGCGATGACGGTGTCGCTGGGGGCCGAGGTGCCGGAGGGTGCGGTGCTGACCGATATTCATGTGTTCGCTGATGGCAATCCGCGGCCCGGGGTGGTGCATTTCCGCTTCGGGCCGCTGGCCGGGGGCGCGAAGGTGTCGACGCGCATTCGGCTGGCGACGTCGCAGACGGTGCATGCGGTGGCGGTGTTCGCCGACGGGTCGTGCTGGCATGACAGCGTGAGCCTGTTGGTGACGCTGTCGGCATGCCTGGATGATTAGGGGGTTCAAATGGTCCGGCCGCTGCTGAATGTGCCGCGTGAGGTTCGGGCGGGGGTGGCGTTCGATGTGCGCATCCTGATCCAGCACCCGATGGAAACCGGGTTGCGGCGCGATGCGATGGGGCTGGTGGTGCAGCAGGACACGATCAATCGCTTTGAGTGTACGGTGGATGGGCAGGAGGTGTTCTCGGCCACCTTGCATCCGGCGATCTCGGCCAATCCGTATCTGGCGTTCTCTGCAAAGCTGGTGCGCAGCGGCACGATGGTGCTGCGCTGGGTTGACGACCACGGGGTTGAGGCCAGCGAGAGTGTGGCCATCACGGTGGTCTAGGGGGCGATGGGGCGCAGCTTTCCCTGTATTGCCGGTGCTTTCTTGGTGGTGGCGGCCGTGCTGCCGGTGGGGGCACAGGAGAAGCGCTCGGGCTATGACGATGCCGGGCCGCAGGTGCGCGCAATGCAGGATGACGATCTGGCCAACCCGGCCTTCCTGTGGGTGCAGCAGGGGGCGGCGCTATGGGCGCGGCGGGAGGGGACGACCGGCAAAAGCTGCGCTGATTGTCACGGGGCGGTGGAGGGAATGCGCGGGATGGCGGCGCGCCATCCGGCCTTCGATGCGGCGCGCGGGCGCGTGGTGAACCTGGAGCAGCGGGTGAACCAGTGCCGCACCGAGCGCCAGGGTGCGGCACTGTTGCCGCCCGAAGGCGATGCGATGCTGGGCATCACGGCGGTGGTGGGATTGCAGTCGCGCGGGCTGCCGGTGGCGGTGGATGTGTCGGGGCCGGCTTCAGTGCATGCGGCGCGCGGGGAGGATTTCTTTCGCTTGCGCCAGGGGCAGCTCAATCTGTCGTGCGCGCAGTGTCATGACCAGTTGGCGGGGCAGGCGCTGGCGGGCAGCCGGATTCCGCAGGGCCATGCCAATGGCTATCCGATCTACCGGCTGGAGTGGCAGGGCATGGGCTCGCTGTTCCGCCGGCTGCGTGCCTGTCTGGTGGGGGTGCGGGCGGAACCGCTGGGGCGCGATGACGCGCTGCTGGGCGATCTGGAGCTGTATCTCGCGGCGCGGGCGGCGGGGCTTCCGGTGGAAACGCCGGGGGTGCGGCCCTGACTTCCCTCGGAGGCGACTTGGGGTATCATTGCCCCATGGCGCAGACCGACATCCTGCTGGACGTTTCGCAGTTGGCCTATTCCTATAACGGGCTTGCCGCCGTGCGTGATGTGTCGTTCTGCGTGGGGGCGGGCGAGATCGTGGCCCTGCTGGGGGCGAACGGGGCCGGCAAGTCGACCACGGTGAAGGTGGTGGCGGGCGCGTTGCGGGCGAAATCTGGCACCATCCGCTTCGATGGTACAGCGATCGAAGGCCAGCCGAGCCATGTGATCGTCAAGCGCGGCATCACCCTGGTGCCCGAGGGGCGGCTGGTGTTCGCGCAGATGACGGTGGAGGAGAACCTCCAGATGGGCGGGTTCACCCAGCCGGCGGCCGCGGTGGTGCGGGCGGCGGAGCAGTGTTTCACCCTGTTCCCGCGGCTGGCCGAGCGGCGGGCGCAGCTTGCGGGATCGCTGTCGGGGGGCGAGCAGCAGATGCTGGCGATAGCGCGCGGCATGATGAGCGGGCCACGGCTGATGATCCTGGACGAGCCGTCGTTGGGGCTTGCGCCGTTGCGGGTGCAGGAGCTGTTCCGGCTGATCGGGGCGATCGCCGAGGAGGGGGTGGCGGTGTTGCTGGTGGAGCAGAACGTGCACCAGTCGCTGAAGATCGCGCATCGGGGTTATGTGATGGAGAAAGGTGCCACGGTTCTGGGTGGCACGGGCGAGGAATTGTTGGGCAATGATTACGTGCGGCGGGCGTTCCTGGGGCGGTAGGGGCGGCGGGTGTGCGCCGCTCAGAACCGCAGTTGGGCCTGCATGCGCTGTTGGTCCCGCCAGACCGTGACGGGAACGGTGCTGCCGGCCGACACGGCGGCGAGCGCCTGTTGCATGTCTCCGACCGTTGCGACCTGCGACGGTCCGAATGAGAGGATGACATCCTCTTTGCGCAGTCCGGCGGAATCCGCAGCTCCTCCGGCCATGATGCGCAGGACATAAACCCCCTTCTGGTCGGCCAAGCTGGTGGCTGACGCCAGAGGCTCGTCGACCGGAAGAACCTCCAACCCAAGCGAGCGACGTTGTGCCGGCGCGGGCGCAGCCATGACAACGAGATCGCGCGCGGCCGGCGCGGCCGTCGGGCGATCAGCGACCAGCACGGGGGGGATCGCAGGTTGCGGGGGCACGATACCGGGGATTGGCATCGTGCACTGCTTCATGCGCATCTGGCTCTCCACCGCCTCATATTCCCCCTTCAGCTTTCCAAGCTCACCCGAGCGGTCCTTGGTTGCAGCCATGCCGATGAGTGCTGGCCAGAAGATGACGAGCCCGACGGTCAGCAACACGGCATCTCCGTTCGCGTTCTCCCGCTGCAGGCCGGCTATGCGGTTGACTTCGTCGCCCAACCGGTGTCGTTCATCGCCAAGCTGGTCGCATGCGTAGCCTTGGTAGGCGACCGGCGACACATAGCGCGCGCCGACGCTGTCCGGACTGCTGGCACACGCCGACAGCATCACCGTCAGCGCCGAGAGTATGATCGATGTTGGCCGAATGACGCGCTTGCGCATGATACCGCTCTTTGAAAAGGAGACGGCTTGTTCTAGGCCGATGGTCGTTACGGATCGCTTTCAAGGGGCCGAGTTCCCGGACCTCATCATTTTTGCCAGCCCCACTAATGATGGACTGATAGAGACAGCCAAGGCCAGGGCTTTGCCCTGGGCCCACCAAAGGCCGAGGTCCTTTGGAAACGTATTTATTTTCATATATTTAAGGTCCAGGGGCTTGGCCCCTGGTGGGTCCAGGGCGACGCCCTGGCCTTGCCTTCCTGCACAGGTTGGTCATGCCGTTTCCGGCGTGCCCAAATAGGCGGCGATTACCTTTGGGTCGGCTGAGACCTCCGCGGGCGTGCCCTCGGCGATTTTGGCGCCGGCATCCAGCACCACCACCCGGTCGGAGATGCGCATGACTGCTGCCATGTCGTGTTCGACCAGGAACACCGTGGTGCCGCGGTCGCGCACGCGGCGCAGCAGGTCGCAGATTTCCTCGGTTTCGGTTGGGTTGAGGCCGGCGCAGGGTTCGTCTGCCAGCAGCAGCACTGGGCGGGCGGCGATGGCGCGGGCGATTTCAAGGCGGCGCAGATAG
>JBBQOT010000333.1:0-4328 GCA_038331165.1 Acetobacterales bacterium | reverse complement strand
GCAGGACCAGGGCGGGCAGGACCAGGGCGGGTGGGGCGGCCAGGCGCAGGGTGGGGTCGGCGGCGGCCAGGGCCAGCGCCGCGACCAACGCCATGATCCCGGCGGCGAGTGCCGGGGCGAGGGCGCGGAACTCGACCCCCAGCCCCGGGTGGATGCCGAGGGCCAGCCGGGCCCGGATGCCGGCGGTAAGCAGGGCACGCCCGCTCCAGGCCATGGCCGCGCCGGCGATGCCCCAGGCGTCGAGCGCCAGGAACAGGGCGGGCATGTAGAGGGCGAGTTCGGCCACCGCCAGCAGCGCGTTGCGCGCGGCCCGCCCGGCGCCGTCGATCAGGGCGGCGGCCACGCCGTCGAGTGCTGCCAGCACCACGCCGGCGGCCAGCCAGCGCATCGGTGCGGCGGCACCGGCGGCGAAACCTGCACCCAGCCAACAGGTGAGCAGTGTGTCGGCGAACAGGATAGCCAGCAGGCAGGGCGGCAGCACGAGGGCAAGGATGGCCAGAACGGCGTGGCGGAACAGGCGGCTGGCCGCCGCGGGGTCGCCGGCCAGCGCCGTTGTCATGGCGGGGAAGGCGCTGGCCAACACCGCCTGGGCCAGCACCGCGATGCGGATCACCAGGTCGAACGGTGTGGCATACAGGGCGGCTGCCTCGGCGGAGAGGCGGGCGGCGATGACGAAGCGGTCGAGATACTGGGTCACCGGCCATAGCAGATTGGCCAGGGTGATCCAGCCGCCCTGGCGCAGCAGCGGCCACACGGCGGCACGGTCGGGCCGGGCGTCGCGCAGGGCGGGCAGGGCAGCGACGCACAAGCACCAATAGGCCCAGGTCATGATGGCGCGGCAGGCGACCAGCACCAACGTGGCGGCCACCAGGCTATCCCACACCCACAGGGCGGCGAGCGGGCCGAGATAGTACAACGCCATGATCGGCAGATTGACCAGATTGGCGCCGGCGAAACGCTGATGCGCGGCCAGCACGCCCCATAGCGCCGCGTTGACCAGCACCAGCGGTGCGGCGGCGGAAAGCACCAGCAGCGCCCAGCGCACCTCGGCGCGCAGGGCGTCCGGCAGGTCGAGCAGCCCGGCATAGGCCCAGGCCCCCGCCGCGGTGGCCAGCCCGGCAACCAGGCCGAGGGCGGCGAGCAGGGCAAGGCCGGTCCGCACCACGCCCGCTGCCCCCTCGGCTGAAGGGACCGCCAGGCGAGCGGCGACCACGCGAGTCAACGCCCGCCCGATGCCGAGGTCGAACATGCCGAATATACCGACCAGGCTGAGGGCGAGGGCGAAGATGCCCCAGCGCGCCAGGCCCAACGCGGCCACCAGGTACGGCGTGGCGGCCAGCGCCACCAGCAGCGGCAGCACGCGCCCGGCGATGTTCCATATCGTGCCGCGCGCCAGGGTGGCGCTGTCGGTCAGCGCGGCCGGGCGGGGCGGCAGATTATTGCTGCTCATCGGTTGATACGGACTTGTGACGGCATGATTTCGCCCGTAGCGTTCACCGCAAGCGGGACAGCCCCGCGCTCAAAGCGACTCGGCGCCACCGGGCCTCTCGGCGGAAGCTTTAGATCTGGGAGGACTCCGTGACGAGACGGCATCGGGCAGGCGTGTCTGTGCATCAAGCGAGCGTCCGGCGATGAGCGCCGCGGCGCAAGCGACAATTTCCGCCGCTGTCGGCCAGGCAGCGCTGATGCAGGTGCGCGGCGTGGAAATGCGCTTCGGCGGCATCGTGGCACTGGCCGGGGTGACATTCGACGTCGGCAACCGCGAGATCTGCGGGCTGATCGGGCCTAACGGCTCGGGCAAGACCACCATGTTCAACTGCATCAGCGGTTTCTATCGCTACGTCGAGGGCGATATCCTGTTCGAAGGCAAGTCGGTCAAGGACCTGCCGCGGCACCACATGGTGGAACTGGGGATCGGCCGCACCTTCCAGAACGTGGCGCTGTTCCGCAGCATGACAGTGCGGCAGAACATGATGGTGGGTCATCACTACCGCGGCACGTCGGGCTTTTTCTCGAACGCGCTGGGCCTGCCGCAGGCGGTGTCTGACGGGCGGGAGGCGGCGCGCCGTGCCGATGAGCTGATCGAGCTGCTTGAGCTGGGCTCGCAGGCCAACCTGCCGGTGGGCGGGCTGCCGTTCGGCTGGCAGAAGCGGGTGGAGCTGGGCCGGGCGATGATCGCCAAGCCGAAGCTGCTGCTGCTGGACGAGCCGGCAGCCGGGCTGAACCACGGCGAGGTCGACGAACTGGGCGAGCTGATCAAGCGGCTGCGCGAGCAATTCGACCTCAGCATCCTGCTGGTTGAGCATCACATGAGCCTGGTGATGCGGGTATCCGACCGGGTGGTGGCGCTTGAGTTCGGCCGCAAGATTGCCGACGGAACGCCCGAGCAGGTGCAGCGCGACCCCGACGTGATCCGCGCTTATCTGGGCGAAGGCGAGGATGATGCACATGGCTGAGACGCCATTCGTTGAAGCCCCGATCCTGGAGGCGAAGGGCCTGCATGCGGCGTATGGCCAGGTGCGGGTGCTGCACGGCATGGATTTCGTGGTCAACACCGGCGGCGTGACCGCGCTGCTGGGCGCCAACGGGGCAGGCAAGACCACCACGTTGCGGGCGATCTGTGGCATGGCGCGTTCAACCGGCGACTTGTTGTTCGACGGCAAACGCATCAACAACCTGCCGACTGAGGCAATTGCGGCGCTTCGGGTGGGGCATGTGCCGGACGGGCGCGGCACCTTCATGGAGCTGACGGTGGAGGAGAACCTCCGCCTGGGTGGCTATATCCGCCGCGACCCGATCGAACCCGATATAGAACGGATGTTCACCTATTTCCCCAAGCTGAAGGACCGCTACCGCCAGCAGGCGGGCACGCTGTCGGGCGGCGAGCAGCAGATGCTGGCGATTGCGCGGGCGCTGATGATCAAGCCGCGGCTGTTGCTGTTGGACGAGCCGTCATTCGGCCTGGCACCGCTGATCGTGCGCGAGATCTTCGAGATCATGCGGCAGATCATCGTCGCCGAGCGCACCTCGATCCTGTTGGTGGAGCAGAACGCGGCGCTGGCGATGACCATTGCCGACATGGTCTATCTGATGGAGACCGGAAAGATCGTCCTGTCGGGCCCCGCTGCCGAAATCCGCAAGGATGAATCGGTGCGCCGCGCTTATCTCGGCTATTAGGGGAAACAGCCGATGGAAGGCGTTCTACACCAGATCATCTCGGGCATCGCGACGGGCAGCATCTATGCCTCGATCTCGCTGGCCCTGGTGATGATTTTCCTTGCCACCCACCAGATCAACTTCGCCCAGGGCGAGATGGCGATGTTCTCGACCTACATCGCGCTGACCCTGATCCAGGCTGGGGTGCCCTATTGGGCGGCATTTGTGATCACGATGGTGGTGTCGTTCGTCGCCGGGATCGTCATGCAGCGCACGGTGCTGGAACCGTTGGCGCGGGCGCCGATCCTGGCTTCGGTCGGGGCGTTCCTGGGGCTGCTGCTAATCTTCAACAACATCGCCGGCTGGCTGTTCACCTACTCGCTCCAGCCTTTCCCGACGCCGTTCGGTGCCGGCGCGCCGATCCTGGGGGGGCTGTTGTCGCGCCACGAATTGGGCTCGACGGCGGTGACGCTGATCGTTTTGATCGCAGTGTGGGCGTTCTTTCGCTTCACCAAGCTGGGCCTGGCAGTGCGCGGTGCTGCCTACAACCCGGTGTCCAGCCGGCTGGTGGGCGTTCCGGTGGCCCGCATGCTGGCGCTGGGTTGGGGGCTGGCCGCCGCGATCGGCGCGATTGCCGGCATGATGGTGGCCCCGATCGTCTTCCTCGACCCCAACATGATGGGCGGGGTGCTGCTGTATGCCTTCGCCGGTGCGTTGCTCGGCGGCATCACCAGTCCGCTGGGTGCCGTGGTTGGCGGCGTGCTGATGGGCGTGATCGAGAATATCGCGGGTGCCTATATTGTGGGCACGGAGCTGAAGTTGACCACTGCGCTGGTGATCATCGTGCTGGTGCTGGTGGTCAAGCCCACGGGGCTGTTCGGCAAGTCCCTGGCGAGCCGGGTGTAGAACGATGAACCAGAACATGTCCCGTTTGTTGCGCCTGGTCTTCATCGCCGCCGCTCTGCTGGTGCCGCTGTTCTTCGCCTCCGGCTACCAACTGTTCCAGCTCACCCTGGTGGTGGCCTATGCCCTGTCGGTGCTGGGCAAGAACCTGGTCACCGGCTTCGGCGGCCAGGTGTCGCTCGGCCAGGGCGCGTTCTACGCCGTGGGCGCCTCTAGCTTCACGCCTTGTCTAAGGTTGCTAGTGAGCGATCGCTGTTGTCCTTAGCCGC
>JBBQOT010000332.1:0-4336 GCA_038331165.1 Acetobacterales bacterium | reverse complement strand
CTCGCCGGCCAGTTCGAAGCCCCCTACGGCCCGGCCGGCCCGCCGTCGATGTTCACCATCCCGGTGCTGCGCTACATGAAGACCTACGGCATGACCGAGGAACAACTCGCCATGGTCGCCGTCATCCAGCGCGAATGGTCGTCGCAGAACCCGCGCGCCTCGATGCGCGATCTCACCACCGTCGAAGGCGTGCTCGGCAGCCGCATGATCGCCTATCCCTTCCGCCTGCTGATGTGCTGCCTGGTCACCGATGGCGGCGGCGCACTCATCCTCACCTCCGCCGATCGCGCCAAGGATTTTCCCACCAAGCCGGTCTACATCCTCGGCACCGGCGAAAGCGTGGAAACCCCCCTCATCAGCCAGATGAAGGATTTCACCTCCTCCGCCGCCTTCAAGGTCGCCGGCCCCGCCGCCATGAACGCCGCCGGCATCAAGCACGCCGACGTCGATCACCTGATGATCTACGACGCCTTCGCCCACCTGCCGATCTACGGCCTTGAAGACCTCGGCTTCTGCAAGCCCGGCGAAGCCGCGCAGTTCGTCTGGGACCGCAACACCGCCCCCGGCGGCAAACTCCCGATGAACACCAACGGCGGCGGCCTGTCATACACCCACACCGGAATGTACGGCATGTTCGCCCTGCAGGAGAGCGTCCGCCAGATGCGCGGCACTGCTGCCGCCCAGGTCGCGGGCGCCAAAGTCTCGGTATGCCACGGTGTCGGCGGCATGTTCGCTGCGTCCGGCACCATCGTCTTCAGCAACCAAGCCTGACCTACCGCGTCCCCTCTCCCCGCACGGCCCGCCCGGGGAGAGGACCTTCCCGGCGGGGTTCTACTGGGCGTTGGCGAGGTGGTTGGCCCACTCGCTGCGCAGCGCCAGTTTCTGCACCTTGCCGGTGGCGGTATGGGGGAGTTCCTTGACCACCACGACATCGTCGGGGATCCACCACTTGGCGACCTTGCCTTCGTAGAACGCCAGGATCGCGGCCGTGTCGATCAGGCGACCCTCGCGGGGCACGACGATCAGCAGCGGGCGCTCGTCCCACTTCGGGTGGCGGGCGGCGATGATCGCGGCCTCGGCGATGTCGGGGTGGGACATGGCGAGGTTTTCGAGCTGGATCGAGCTGATCCATTCGCCGCCGGACTTGATGACATCCTTGGAGCGGTCGGTGATTTCCATATAGCCGTCGGGGTTGATTGTGGCGACGTCGCCGGTGGCGAACCAGCCGTCCGGCGTCAACGCGTCGCCGGCGGTGCCGCCGAAATAGGAGTTGCAGACCCAGAAGCCCTTGGATTGCAGATGGCCGGAGGTGGTGCCGTCCCAGGGCAATTCCCGGCCCTCGTCGTCGACAATGCGCATGTCGACGCCGTAGATGCTGCGGCCCTGGGTGAGTTGCAGGCGCAGCTTTTCGTCGCCGGTCAGGTGGGCGTTGGACGGTTTCGGCGCGTTGTAGGTGCCGAGTGGCGAAAGTTCCGACATGCCCCAGGCGTGGTCGATGCGGATGCCGTATTCCTTGTCAAACGCCTCGAACAGCAACTGGGGACAGGCGGAGCCGCCGATGACGAAGCTCTTGACGGTGTGCAGCCGTTCGCCGCTGGCGCGCAGGTGATTGAGCAAACCGAGCCAAACGGTGGGAACGCCGGCTGACAGGGTGACGCGTTCGTCGTTCATCAGCTTGGTCAGGCTGGCGCCGTCGAGGTGGCGGCCGGGCATGATGAGGGAGGCGCCGACCATCGGCGCACTGTACGGTGTGCCCCAGGCGTTGACGTGGAACATCGGCACCACCGGCAGCACGCGGTCGGAGGCGCGCAGGCCGATCACGTCGGCCATGTTGCTGGCAAGGGCGTGCAGCACGGTGGAGCGATGGGCGTAGAGCACGCCCTTGGGCTTGCCAGTGGTGCCTGAGGTGTAGCAGAGCGCGGCGGCGGTGCGCTCGTCGAACACCGGCCAGGCGTACTCCTCGTCGGCGTCGGCCAGCAGATCTTCGTAGCACAGCAGGTCCATGCCCTCGGGCAGGGCGATGTCTGGCATATGGGCGCGCTCGGCCATGAACACCACCGCGCGTAGGGTGCCGCGCACTGCCGGAGCCACGGCCGCGATGAGGGGCGCGAAGGTGGTGTCGAGGAACAAAACGCCATCCTCGGCATGGTTCATGATGTAGATCAGGTCGGCGGGCGCCAGCCGCGGATTGATGGTGTGGCAGATCGCCCCCATGCCAGAGATGCCGTAGTAAAGCTCGATATGGCGAAAGCCGTTCCAGGCCAGGGTGGCGACGCGGTCGCCTGGATTGACACCGAGGCGCTGGAGCATGCGAGCGACGCGGCGGCAGCGCGGCTCGATGTCGCGCCACGTGGTGCGGTGGATCGTTCCCTCGACGGTCTTTGAGACGATCTCGCCGGTGGGGTGATGGCGCGCGGCATGGCTAAGGATGGAGCTGATGAGAAGCGGTTGATCCTGCATCAAGCCGAGCATGAACGTTCTCCCTGGGCGGGGCGCCGTTTGCGGCCCTGGGGTGATCCTATTGAGGTTGCGCGGGTTCGCCAACCTTGCGTGGGCGAGGAATTGGCTGCGATAGGGCCAGTGGCGTGCCCCTCACCGAACCCTTTCCCACCAGCGGAAAAAGGGGTTTTCGATCGGCGGTCAGGCGTGTTGGGCGATGAAGGCCTTGATGCGCGGGGCCACGTCGGCGTTGAAGCGGCGGCCGTTGAAAAGGCCGTAATGGCCGACGCCGGGCTGTTCCCAATGGGCGTGTTTCTCGGGGGCTAGGTTGTGGGCCAGGGCGTGGGCGGCGCGGGTCTGGCCGATGCCGGAGATGTCGTCGCGCTCACCCTCGACCGTAAGCATCGCAGTGCGGTCGATCGCTGCGGGAGCCACCACTTCGCCATTATGGTGGAACAGGCCACGCGGCAGATGATGCTCCTGGAACACGCGCTCGATGGTCTGCAGGTAGTAGGCAGCGGGCAGGTCCATGACGGCGCGGTATTCATCGTAGAAAGTGCGCTTGGCGGCTAGCGGTTCGCCGTCGCCCTCCACCAGGTGCTGGAACATCTGCCAGTGGGCTTCCACGTGTCGGTCGAGGTTCATGGCCATGAAGCCGGCTAGCTGGAGGAATCCGGGATAGACTTGGCGCATGACGCCCATGTTGCCGAACGGCACGCGGTGGATGACGTTGCGGCGGAACCAGTCGAGGTTGCGGCTCTTGGCGAAGGCGTTGACCGCGGTGGGGCCCTCGCGGGTATCGATCGGGCCGCCGATCAGGGTCATGCTGCGCGGGGCGGCGAGCGGCATGCCAGCGTTCATCAGCGACACCGCGGCGAGCACCGGTACCGCAGGCTGGCAGACGGCGATGACGTGGCAGTCGGGGCCGAGATGGGTGAGAAAGCCGATGATGTAGTCGACATAGTCGTCGAGGTCGAAATCCGGGCCGATCAACGGCATGTCGCGGGCGTCGCGCCAGTCGGTGATGTACACGTCGTGGTCGGGCAGGAACGCCTCGACGGTGCCGCGTAGCAGGGTGGCATAGTGGCCCGACATGGGGGCGACCATCAGCACCTTGGTGTCCGGTTGACGACCATTCGGGCCGTCGGCGTCGCGGCGGAAATGCAGCAGGTCGCACCATGGCTGACGGGCCACTACCTCCTCGTGCAAGGCAACCTGCTCGCCGTCGATGGTGGTGTAGGGCAGGTCGAAGGCCGGCTTGGCGAAGGCGCGGGTGGAGTGTTCGAAACTGTCGAGTGTGGCGACCGAAAGGCGCCCGATCGGCGTCTCGCGCATCGGGTTGAACGGAAGATCGAGCAGCGAGAGCGCACCCGTGGCAGCCATGCGCATGGGCGCGAGCGCCACCCGCTGCATCTCGTATACGTGATAGAGCATTCGATCCTTTCGGTGTTCATGCTGGCCGACCGGGCGGTGCCCGGTCCCTCGATCCCTGTTGTAGGCTTGGCGCGACGGCAACTCGCTTTTCGTCGCGTCGGCCGCCATGGCGTGGGTTCGCCGGCAGAGTTCGCCCCTTGCTGGGGTACTCGATATTCCATAAGAACGTGTAAAGCGACAAGCCGCTCTTGCCGCGCGGTGAATTCACGGCTGATGCGCGTGAAACACGCGGCGCACAATGACCAGCCGCATGAGGAACAACCCCATGACCGATGTCTTCATCGTATCCGGCGTGCGCACCGCCGTCGGCACCTTCGGCGGTTCGCTGAAGGATATCACGCCCTCTGCCCTCGTCGCCGCGGTGGCCCGGGAGGCAGTTGCCCGCAGCAAGGTCGATCCCGAGCAGATCGGCCTCGCGGTGTTCGGCCAGATCGTGCACACCGACCCGCGCGACATGTACATC
>JBBQOT010000331.1:0-4348 GCA_038331165.1 Acetobacterales bacterium | reverse complement strand
TGCCGCATTCGACTGAGGTGGGGGCAGCGTTCATGACCCCGCCACGCGATCTGGAAAAATCGCGCGCCGCCGTCAAGGCGTCGGGCTACAACGGCGAGAAAGTGGTGATTCTGAACCCCACCGACCTCCCCTCGCTCTATCCGCTCGGCGTGGTGGCAGCCGATCTACTGAAGAAGCTCGGCATGAATGTCGATCTTCAGGAGATGGACTGGGGCACCGTGGTCCAGCGGCGCTCTTCGGTGGAGCCGGTGGAGAAGGGCGGCTGGAGCATCTTCCCGACCAATGGCGGCCCGCTGATCGTGGGCGCACCGCCGCTGAACATCTACATCCGCGGCCAGGGCATGAAGGGCTGGGTGGGCAACTACGACAACCCCGAAATCGAGCGGCTGGTCGATACCTGGCTCGATGCCTCGACCGACGCCGAGCAGGACAGCATCTACGCGGCAATCCAGAAAAGCGCCTTCGACGCACCGCCAATTGTCCCACTGGGCCAATATTACCCCAAGACCGCCTTCCGCAAGGACATCGTCGGCGTGCAGGATTTCGTGCTGCCCACGCCGTGGAGCACCCGCCGGGTCTAGAAGATGCCGCTGCAGAACCGGGTGCTGCCCACTGGCGAGATCGTGACACACCCGGCACGCGGCGGCTTCGTCGGCAACCGCGGCATCATCCACCGTCCCAACAAAACACTGGGCGGCCGGCGCTGGACAACATGGGGCTGGGTGACCTGCCGTCTGTGCTTTCGCGGCCGCCACCGCGAGGTGATGGGCAAGGGCTGGACCGAACTGTTCTTCCTCGACGAAGCCGTGGCCCTCGCCGCCGGCCACCGCCCCTGCGCAGAATGCCGCCGCGCCGACTACCGGCGATTCCAAGCCGCCTGGCAAGCAGCGTTCGACGAACCCCCCACCGCGCCCACTATGAACGCCCGCCTGCACGCCGACCGCGTCGACCCCGCCACCCGCGCCCAACGCCGCCATGCCGCATCGCTCTCTGGCCTGCCCGATGGCTGCTTCGTGCTGCATGACGGGCACGCAGCCCTGGTGGCGGGGGGCCGGCTGTGGCGCTTCAGCCCGGACGGATACGCCGCCCATCCGAGCCCGCCACCCACCGTCCCCGTCGTGGTGCTCACCCCGCGCTGCACCGTGGCAGTGCTGGCCGCCGGATACCAGCCGTCGATGCACCCCTCGGCGGCGGAATCGGCAGGCCCGCTGCAATCTCCGTAGAGCAAGGCCCCATCAGCGCGAAGTTAAGGAAGGCTGGGCTCTGCCCAGACCCGCCAGGGGCCAAGCCCCTGGACCTTTATTTACAATAAATAGACTAAATTCCAGTGCGCCATTAAATTAGGAACGCCAATAGTTCCCTTGGATGCTTCAATAATAAAAGATCTATAGGCGTAGGGTACTGGCGATATGTGGAACTATCGATAAAAATAATGGGATCAAAGGGTCTCTGACCCTTTGCGGGTCCCGTGGCGCGGCTTCGCGCCGCGACGGCAGAGCCCAGCCTCCCTTGTTTTCGCGCCTATGGGGCAAAGCCTGGCCTTCCTTTCGAAGCGTCGCCCTCCACAGTGCATCCTCAACCGAGCGTCTTGCGCCCGTCGATCACCGCCTCCAATAACCCCCCCGAACCCCGCTGTGCGACACCAGATTCGTGCGCTAGTGTCACCGCCATCCGCACCAGCCCGACCGCTCGGCCGGGCATGGTGCCGCACATGGGAATCAGGGAGACCGCTATGGCCCTCGCGACAGTTGCTGCCCCGCGCAACAGCGACCTCGACACCGCCGTCACCGAGGCGCACGAGCGCTACTCCGCCGCCCGGCCCAAAAGTGCCGCCCTGCACCAGAAGGCCAAGAAGGTGATGCCCGGCGGCAACACCCGCTCCAACCTGTATTACGCCCCCTTCCCCACCGCCATGGCCGGCGGCAAGGGCTGTGCGATCACCGACATCGACGGCCACACCTATCTCGACCTGTGCGGCGAATACACTGCCGGCCTGTTCGGCCACTCCGAAACCCGCATCCTGGAAAAGGTCCAGGCGGCGATCGGCCGCGGCATCGGCCTGGCCTCCGTCGGCGAGAACGAACCCGCCTTCGCCGAGCTGGTCTGCGCCCGCTTCCCCTCCATCGAGAAGGTGCGCTTCACCAACTCGGGCACCGAGGCGAACATGATGGCGCTCACGGTGGCGCGCCATCACACCGGAAAAGCCGGCATCCTGGTGTTTCGCGGCGGCTACCACGGCTCGGTCCTCACCTTCACTGGCGGCGAGCCGAGTTCCATGACCGCGCCGATGGACTTCATCATGGCCGACTACAACGACCTCGACGGCACCCTCGCCCTGATGCGCGAACACAAGGATCGCATCGGCGCCGTCATCCTCGAACCCATGCAGGGCTCGGGCGGCTGCATCGCGGCCACCGTGCCGTTCCTGCGCGGCCTGCGCGCGGAATGCGATGCGCTGGACATGCTGCTGATCTTCGACGAGGTGATGACCAGCCGCCATTCCTCCGGTGGCCTGCAGAAGCTCACCGGCGTCATCCCCGACCTCACCGCACTCGGCAAATACCTGGCCGGCGGCATGAACATCGGTGCCTTCGGCGGCAAGGCGGCGATCATGGACGCCTTCGACGCTACCCAGCCCGGCGCCCTGGTGCACAGCGGCACCTTCAACAACAACGTGCTCAGCATGGCCGGCGGCGTTGTGGCGCTGGGCGAAATCTTCGACAGCGCGGCGGCCGAGGCGCACTACCAGAAAGGCGAGCGCCTGCGCACCCGCCTGAACGAGATCGCCGCCAAACACCGCGTCACCCTGCAATTCACCGGCGTCGGCAGCATGATCCAGCCGCATTTCCGCACCGGCGAACTGCTCCGCCGCTACACCGCCAGCGCCAACGAGGAAGGGCTGCTCGAACTGTTCTTCTTCGACCTGCTCCAGGCCGGTATCTACCTCGCCCGCCGCGGCATGGTCGCCATGAGCCTGCCGGTCGGCGAGCCGGAATGCGAACGCTTTGCCCAAGCCGTCGACGCCTTCTGCACCACCCGCGGGCCGTTGATGCGCGCCTGACACCAAGCGGTCGAATGATTGACCGATGAAAAAAGGCAAGGCCCGGGCTTTGCCCTGGACCCACCAAAGGCCGACGGCCTTTGGAAACCCATATATTAAGGTCCAGGGGCTTGGCCCCTGGTGGGGTTTGGGGCAACGCCCCATTCTTGCCTGACGGCACTTTGTTCCCGAAACTGCCCCAAACGCCGGGAAGGAAACGACAATGAGCGCCACGCCGCCCCCCACCGCCGCCCAGAACAGCGTCTATCTGTTGCCACGCGCCGACTGGCTGTCCCGCCGAACCGAACTGATCCTGGAACCCGAACTGCCAATCATCGACCCGCACCATCATTTGTGGGACCGCCCGGGCTGGCAGTACATGGTCCACGACCTGCTGGCCGACACCAACTCCGGCCACAACATCAAAGCCACCGTCTTCATCCAGTGCCGCGCCTTCCACCGCGCCGACGGCCCCGAAGGCATGAAGCCGATCGGCGAGACCGAATTCGCCAACGGCGTCGCCGCCATGAGCGCATCAGGCGTCTACGGCACTGCCACCGCCGTGAATGCCGGCATCGTCAGCCACGCCAGCCTCACCCTCGGTGCCGCAGTCGAAGACGTCCTGGCAACCCACATCCGCGCCGGCAACGGCCGCTTCCGCGGCATCCGCCACATCGTGGCATTCGACGACGACCCCGCGCTGAACAACCCCGGCAACCCGGCCCCCCCACGCCTCCTGATGGACGCCAAGTTCCGCGAGGGTTTTGCCAAACTCGCCCCCGCCGGCCTCAGCTTCGAGGGCTGGCTCTACCACCCACAGATCGACGAGTTGACCGACCTCGCCCGCGCCTTCCCCGGCACCGCCATCGTGTTGAACCACGTCGGCGGCCCCCTGGCCATCGGCCGCTACGCCGGCCGACGCCAGGAAATCTTCCCAACCTGGGCCGCCTCGATCAAGAAACTCGCGTCCTGCCCCAACGTCATGGTCAAGCTCGGCGGCATCGGCATGCGCATCAACGGCTACGACTTCCACGAACAGGCCGAACCCCCGTCCAGCGAAACCCTCGCGAGCGCCTGGAAGCCCTACATCGAAACCTGCATCGAAGCCTTCGGCCCCGCCCGCAGCATGTTCGAAAGCAACTTCCCGGTCGACAAGGGAAGCTACTCGTACCAGGTGTTCTGGAACGCCTGCAAATTGCTCGCCAAGGGCGCCAGTGCTACGGAAAAAGCCGACCTGTTCTTTGGTTCGGCCAATAAATTCTATCGCCTTGGATTCAAATAGGGGTCGCTGGGGCAGGGCGGGCTGAT
>JBBQOT010000330.1:0-4350 GCA_038331165.1 Acetobacterales bacterium | reverse complement strand
ATCGTGCTGGAGGTGGCCGACGCGGAGGCAAGGCTTGGCATGCTGGAACGCGCGCCCGGCTCGCCACCCGCCACCACCCCCGCCCCCCTGGCGCAGCCGCGCATCCTGGCCATGCCGTTGGCCGAGAGCACCTGGGCGCGCCCGCTGGTGAATGACGCGCCCGGGCCCGTGCCGCGGCGGATGGCCGACATCCTCAAGCCCGGCGACGTGGTGATGGCCGAGCCGATGCCGGCCGCGCCGGCTGCCGGGCGCGCCCCTGCCCGCCCCGAGCGCCTGGCGCTGCGCCAGATCCCACAGGTGCAGGGCGCGCTGGTGGCGCTGGACCCGGCCACCGGCCGCGTACTGGCGCTGTCGGGCGGCTGGAGCTTCGAGACCAGCCAGTTCAACCGCGCCACCCAGGCGCTGCGCCAGCCGGGCTCCAGCTTCAAGCCCTATGTATATCTCGCGGCGATGCAGGCTGGCATTTCGCCGTCGCAGCGCTTTCTCGACGCGCCTTTCGTGCTCGACCAGGGGGCGGCGGGGAAGTGGCGTCCGGCCAATTACGGCCAGAATTTCTCCGGCCCGGTGCCGCTGCGCGTAGCCCTTGAGAAGTCGCTGAACCTGGTGACCGTGCGCGTGGCCGACAAGGTCGGCATGGAGCGCGTCGCCCAGCTGGCCATCGGGCTGGGCGTGGTCGACAACATGCCGCGCGTGCTGCCCGCCGCCCTCGGTGCGGTGGAAACCACGGTGATCCGCCAGGCGGGCGGCTATGCCAGCTTCGTGGCCGGCGGGCGACGGGTGGAGCCGACGCTGATCGACTCGGTACAGGATCGCGACGGCAAGCCGGTGTGGCAGGCCAGCGCCCTGACCTGCGACGGCTGCGACGACCCGACCCGCCGGCCCGACCTGCGCGACCCGCGCCCGCAGGTGATCGACCCGGCCAGCGTGTTCCAGTTGGTGAACATGCTCCAGGGCGCCGTGCAGCGCGGCACCGGCGGCCCGGCCGGCATCGGCATCAAAACCGCCGTGGCGGGCAAGACCGGCACCAGCCAGGATTTTCAGGACAACTGGTTCGCCGGCTTCACGCCGGACATGGTGGCCATCGTCTGGATCGGCTTCGACACGCCCGCCAGCCTGGGCGACAACGAGACCGGCGGCGGCAACGCAGCCCCAGTGTTCCGCACCTTCATAACCGCGGCCCAGCAGAACCGCCCGGCGCTGCGATTCATCGCTCCGCCCGGCGTGATCATGGCGCAGTGGGAGTCGGGCAGCGGCACCGTCACCGACGCTTTCAAGCCGGGGCAGGAGCCCGGCGGTTCCTCGGCCGTTGTCGGCGGTGGCGGAGGCGGGGGTGGTGGCCGGTCGGAGGCCGGCGGGGTCGACAGCGCGCTGGGCGGGTTGTATTGAGCCGCCGCTATCACCCCTAGCGCCAGCGCAGGCATCCCATGTCCGCCGAATCGATCGCCCTCAACGACCAGATCAAGCAGTCCGTCGCGCTGCTGAGGAGGCATCTTTGACTGGGATGTCGCCCGCGCCCGCCTCGACGAACTGAACCACCGCGTCGAAGATCCCAGCCTGTGGAACGACGCCGCCGCGGCACAGGCGCTGATGCGCGAACGCAACCGCCTGGCCAGCGGGATCGATGGCGTGGAGAAGCTTGAACAGGACGTGGCAGACACCGTCGAGCTGATCGGGATGGCCGAGGCCGATGGCGATGCCGCCATGACCGGAGAGGGCATTGCCGCCCTGCGCGCTTTCGCCGCGGATGCCAAGCGGCGGGAAATCGAGTCGCTGCTGTCGGGCGAGGCCGATGGCCGTGATGCGTTCATGGAAATCAACGCCGGCGCCGGCGGCACCGAAGCCCAGGACTGGGCCGAAATGCTGGTGCGGATGTACTCCCGCTGGGCCGAGGCGCGCGGCTACAAGATGCAGTTGCTGGAACAGTCCGTGGGCGAGCAAGCGGGGATCAAGTCGGCCACGCTGCAGGTCACCGGCCCCAACGCCTATGGCTGGCTGAAGACCGAGGCCGGGGTGCACCGGCTGGTGCGCATTTCGCCGTTCGACGCCGCGGCACGGCGCCAGACCAGCTTTGCCAGCGTCTGGGTCTATCCGGTGGTCGACGACACCATCGAGATCGACATCGACCCGTCGGATTTGCGCGTCGACACCTATCGTGCGTCCGGCGCCGGCGGGCAGCACGTGAACAAGACCGAGTCGGCGATCCGCATCACCCACATTCCCAGCGGCATCGTTGTGGCGTGCCAGACCGACCGCAGCCAGCACCGCAACCGCGCCACCGCGATGGGGATGCTGCGGTCGCGGATGTACGAGGCCGAACTCCAACGCCGCGAAGTCATCGCCAACGCTCAGGAAAACGCCAAGACCGATATCGGCTGGGGCCACCAGATCCGCAGCTATGTGCTGGCGCCCTATCAGATGGTGAAAGACCTGCGCACTGGGGTGGAGAAGGGCAATCCCGACGCGGTACTGGACGGGGCGCTCGACGACTTCATGGCCGCCGCGCTGGCGCAGCGCGTGGGCGCCACCCGGAGCGACGCGAGTGCACAAGCGCAGTAAAGCCAACCGTTGCTAGAACGACTTATCGGGGACAGGCAAGACCAGGGCTTTGCCCTGGACCCACCAGGGGCCGAGCCCCTGGACCTCATACTATTGAAATAAAAAGGGGTTTCCAAAGGCCGCCGGCCTTTGGTGGGTCCAGGGCAAAGCCCTGGCCTTGCCTTTCTCGATCGGTCATTCAGTCGATTGGTTGGTATTACACACCGCGCCGGCCGATGATGGCCGCGCGCAGCTGCTGCGACACCGAGTCGATAATGGCGACAGTCACCAGCACCAGCAGGATGATGAACGCTGCCTCCTGCCATTCCAGCACCCGGATCTGCTCGGACAGTACCAGGCCGATACCGCCGGCGCCGACGATGCCGATGATGGTGGCGGAGCGGGTGTTCGACTCGAAGTAGTACAACACCTGGCTGGCCAGCACCGGCAGCACCTGGGGCACGATGCCGAAGCGGATTGCGGCCAGCCGCGAGCCACCGGCCGCCAATACACCTTCCACCGGCCGCCGGTCGGCGGTTTCGATCGCCTCGCGCATCAGCTTGGCGAAGGCTGGGATGTCAGCGGTCATGATTGCCAGCGCCCCGGCGAACGGGCCCAGCCCGACCACGTTGATCCACACCAGGGCCCAAATCAGCGTATCGACGCTGCGCCAGGTATCCAGCCCGCGCCGCAGCATCAGCCGCAGCAGCGCGTTGGCCACTATGTTGCGCGCGGCGAGGAAGCCGAACGGCACCGCCAGCACCGCAGCTGTTGCGGTGCCCAGAAAGGCGATGGCCAGCGTCTGCCCCAGCGCGTCGAGATAGATCACTGCCCGCCCCGTGGAGGCCGGCACGGGCGGCAGCATCAGCATCACGATATCGCCCAGCCGATGCAGCCCGGCCAGCACGCGCGCCGGCGAGACGTCGAGCACCGCCAACCCGGCGACATAGATCGCCACAGCAATGGCAATTCCGCCCGCCACCAGCGCGCGCAGCCGCCAGTCGGGGCGCAGAATGGCGTCGTGCCGTAGCTCCAGCCCCGCGCGGTCGGCCAGGAAGCTGTCGCGCATCACCGCGCCTCCAGCGCCAGCAGCCGATGGCGGACGCGTTCGGAAACGCTGTCGATCACCATCACGCAGACCACGATCATCAGCAGCATCGCGCTGACATCAGAATAGAAGAACTTGCGGATGGCGGTGATCAGCTCCTCGCCGATGCCACCCGCGCCGACGAAGCCCATCACCGCAGCGCCGCGCACGTTGATCTCGAAACGCAGCAGAGCGTAGCTGACGAAGTTGGACAGCACCTGCGGCACCACACCGAAGCGCACCTGCGCGAACCAGGTGCCGCCGCTGCTGCGCACGCCCTCGACCGGGTTGAGGTCGATAGTGTCCACCACCTCGGCGAACAGCTTGCCCAGGGCGCCGGTAGTGTGGATGGCGATTGCCATGACGCCGGGCAGCGGCCCCAGGCCAAAGGCAACGACGAAGATCAGGGCGAAGACGATGTCCGGCACCGTGCGGCCGAATTCCAGCACCCGGCGCACCAGCATGCGCACCCAGGCGAACGGCATCAGCGCCGGCGAACACAGAAAGCAGAGGGCGAATGCCACCGCGGCACCTGTTACGGTGCCGACATAGGCGATCAGCACCGTCTCGCCGAGCAGCAGCGACCATTTGCGCAGTCCCCAGAACCATTCGGCGGGGTCCGACAGCACGCTCGCGCCGGTGTCCAGATGCGCCAGGCGCACAAAGTAGCTGCTGAAATTGCCGAGTTTCGCCCAGAACGCGGCCGGGCTGACCTCGGCACCGACCAG
>JBBQOT010000329.1:0-4380 GCA_038331165.1 Acetobacterales bacterium | reverse complement strand
GGGCCGCGGCCGACCTTGTCGGTCGGCGACCCGGCGAAGGCGGCCAGCACGCGGTCCACGCCGATTTCCATGGCGGCGTGGTGGTGGCCGAGCGCGATGTAGTCGCAGGGGCTCGCGTCGATCTCGCGTTCGTGGATGGGCGAGGAGCGGTCGGTGTCGCCGCCGTGCGGCACGAACAGGCCGTGCGCCATGGCGAGGTACCAGCGGCAGCCGGCGGGGCGCGGCGGCAGGCCTGCGAGTGGGCTGTAGAGGCGGTGATGTTCCACCATGCCGCGGCCCCAGCAGGCGACTTCCAAGGTGGGGATGCGGACGATTTCGCCGTCATGGGCCTGCATGATCTGCACGTTTTCGAGGGCGTTGAAGTCGTAGCGGTGATAGATTGAGCCCGTCTCCAGGCAGTCGTGGTTGCCGGGGATCATCAGCACCGGGAACGGCAATTCCGCGAGCGTTTGCATCGCCCATTCGATGGTGCCGGGGGTGGCGCGGTTGCTGTCGAACAGGTCGCCGGCCAGCAGCATCATGTGCGGGTGGTGAGCTGCCATTTCGGCCAGTGCGGCGGCGAAGGCCGCGCGGTGAAAGGCGCTGCCCTCGGCCCCCATTGCCTGGCCGTAGCCGCTGGAATCGAGGTGGATATCGGCGCAATGGGCGATGCGCAGCCTGTCGGTCATGAAGGTAGCCTGCTCCCTGTTGGCCTGCTCGGGCGAGATGGTTGTTCCTATGGGATGCGTCGCGGCCGGGCAAGTTGGGCGGCCTTGCCACGCCGGCGGCTTCGTCGGATGCTTACCCCACCAAGGACCGCCCCGCGCAGGAAGGAAATCCCGAGAATGGCCAAGGCCGCAAAGAACACCGCGAAGGTGCAGGACATCACGCTTGACGGGCTGTTGAAGATCGACACGCCAACCATCACCAACGTGGTGGCGACCTATCCCAAGAACCCGCTGTGCCTGGGGCTGTACAATCCCTGGACTGAGAACTGGTACACCGACAGCTCGATCCGCTGCATGTATCCCGAGATGGGGCCGCGCATCGGCTACGCGGTGACCTGCGTTTATGGCATGCCGGACCCGAACTATGCGAACCGGCTGACGTTCATGGACGTGGTCGATGCGCTGGACGCGATGAAGAAGCCGACCATCCTGGTGATCCAGCAGAAATGGCCCGAGGGGATTTTGGCCAAGGCCGGTCTGGCGGGCGAGGTGATGGTGACCACGATGACGCGCGTGGGCTGCGTTGGCATGATTTCCAACGGGCCGTCGCGCGATATCGACGCGGTGCGGCGGTTAAACTTCCAGCTGCTGCTGGGCGGGGTCACGGCCGGGCATGGCGAGATGGCGGTGCAGGCGGTGAACGTGCCGGTGAGCGTGGGCGGCATGGACGTGGCGCCGGGCGAATTGATCCACATGGACGAGAACGGGGCGGTGAAGTTCCCCGCCGACCGGGCCGATATCGTGCTGGCGAACGCCACGAAGATGTTGGAGGACGAGGCAGCGCATTTTGCCCGCCTGCGCACCGCCAATTCGGCGGCCGAAATCCGCGCGCTGTCGGGTGGCACCTATTCTGACAAGAAGAAGTAAGCGACGCGACAGGACATGATCGAGACGGGAAGCGAAGGCAGGCCAGGGGCTTTGCCCCTGGACCCCACCAGAGGCTGGGCCTCTGGACTGCCATATTTTAAGGTGCAGGGGCTTGGCCGTCGCGCGAAGGCGCGCGAGTCCTGCTGGGGTTTGGGGCAACGCCCCATGCTTTCTTTTTCTGGTTGAAATTTCCTCCAGCCGCCCCGAAAGACCGGACGCGACCCATGACGACGCCCAGCTACGACCGCTCGATCGCGCTGTATGAGGAGACCAGCCGCCACCTAGCGGGTGGGGTCAGCAGCAACGTGCGCTATGCCAGCGTGCCGGTGCCGCTGTTCTTCGCGCGTGGCGAGGGCGCGCGGTTGCACGACGAGGATGGCAACGTCCATATCGACTACATCCTGGGCAACGGCCCGGCGATCCTGGGCCATGCGCCGCCTTCGGTGTGCAAGGCGGTGGCCGACACGCTGATGCTGGGGCAGGTCTTTGCCGGCCAGCATGTGCGCGAGTTGGAGTTGTCGCGCCGGCTGACAAGCCTGATCCCTGGTGCGGATCTGGTGCGCTATGCCAGTTCCGGCACCGAGGCGGTGCAGATGGCGTTGCGGCTGGCGCGCGCGTTTACCGGCCGCAGCAAGGTGATCAAGTTCGAAGGGCATTATCACGGCTGGGTCGATAATGTGTACGTCTCGGTTCGCCCCTCGGGCAACGAGGCTGGGCCGGCCGATGCGCCCGTTGCGGTTTCGGACACGCCGGGCGCGGCACCAGGTGCGATTGCCGATATGGTGATCTGCGGCTGGAACGACCTTGACCACCTGCGCGGCGCGCTGGAGGCCAATCGGGGGGAAGTCGCCGGCGTGATCATGGAGCCAATGATGGTCAATGGCGGGGTGATCCTGCCCAAGCCGGGATATCTCGAAGGGGTCAAGGCGCTGTGCGCGGAGCATGGCGCGGTGCTGATCTTCGACGAGGTGATCACCGGCTTTCGCCTCGGCCTGACCGGCGCGCAGGGGCGGTTCGGCGTGACGCCCGATTTGACCGTGTTCGCCAAGGCGGTGGCCGCCGGCTTCCCGATGGCGCTGGTGGCCGGGCGGCGCGACATCATGCAGATCATGCAGACCCAGGGCGTGATGCACGGCGGCACCTATAACGGTAACGTGCAGAGCATGGCCGCGGCGATCGCGGCGCTGGAGATCCTCACCGCCGGGAATGGGGCGATCTATCGGGGGATGGAGGCGCGCGGCTCGCGGCTGATGGACGGGCTGCGCGCCGGTGCTGCGAAGCACGGCGTGGCGCTGCATGTCACCGGCGTTCCGACGATGTTCCAGACCATGTTCATCGCCAGCCCGCCAAGCAACTGGCGCGAGTCTAGCCTGTTGGACCGCGACCGCGCCTTGGCTTTTTCGGGCGCGCTGCAGGCGAACGGCGTGCGGGTGAACCAGCGCTGCGCGTGGTTCCTCAGTGCCGCCCATGACGACGCCACCATCGACGAGACGCTGGCCGCCGCCGACCGGGCGTTCGCCGCGATTGCCTGACGCGGCGGCCTTGCCTTCCGCACGGGTCATTGATGCGGCCGCCTGGAATTGTTGCTTGCTGCACCGACGGATTTATAATAACGTCATTGCAACAACATCGCGGGGCCGGCGCCATGACCTTCCGCATCCTCTCGCTTGACGGCGGCGGGCCCTGGGCGCTGCTTCAGGCCATGGCGCTGGAGCGGCTGTATCCGGCGCTCGATGGCCACCAGATCTTGTCGCGGTTCGATCTCGCCATTGCCAACAGTGGCGGTAGCATAACCCTGGCCGGTCTGGTCAAAGGCCTGCGCCCGGCCGCGATTGCCGACTTGTTCCTGCAGCGGGCCCGCCGCCGCCAGGTTTTCGTGCGCCGTGGCGCGGTCGAGGTGATCCTCAATGATCCCGTCGCCAAGTGGGATGCTGAGGGCAAGCGCGCCGGCCTGCGCGCCATCATCGACGACGGCCTGGTCGACCCGCTCGCTGGGCGCGGCCTGAGCGATGCTGCCGCGGCGATCCGCCGCCCCGCCGGCCGGCCGGCGCCGTGGCTGATGATCGCGGCGTTCGACGTTGACCGGAACCGTGGCCGCTTCTTCCGTTCGTTCCAGTCGAACCTGGCCACTGAGGACCCGTCCTTCGAACCCTCGCTGGGCGATGCTGTTCACGCCTCCACCCACGCGCCGGTGTTCTATTTCGCCGATTGCGCCACGGTGGCCGATCGCAACCGCCCGGCCGACCTGCGCCGCTTCTGGGACGGCGCGCTAGCCGGCGCCAACAATCCGGTGCTGGCGGGGGTCATCGAGGCGATCGCCCACGGCCATAGCGACATCGCGGCGCTGTCGCTGGGCACCGGCTCAGTCTGGCGGCCGGTCGCATCCGCGGCCGAGGCGATCCATCCCGCCTTGGTCGCTGATATCGCCCCGCTTACCCTGCTCGACGGAGTGCGCCGCGTCGCCGGCGCCATCCTCGACGACCCGCCCGACAGTGCCACCCGCGACGCCGACATCCTGGCGCGCACGCCCACCGAACAGCGCGTCGTTCGCCTCAACCCGATGATCCGACCCGAGCGCGACGCGGCACCGGGGAGCCGCTGGCGCCTGCCGCCAGGCTATGCCGACATCCGCCCGGCTGACCCGATGGGCGCCTTCCGCGCACTGGTGGACATGCCGATGGACGCGGTGGAAGACGACCAGGTGGGGCTGATCGCCGGCCTCGGGCGGGCGTGGATGGCCGACCGGATTCCGAACCAGGCGCTGGCGTGGAACCCCACCAATGGCGTGGTGCTGACGGGCCACCCA
>JBBQOT010000328.1:0-4383 GCA_038331165.1 Acetobacterales bacterium | reverse complement strand
GACCCTCATCCGATCATGTAAAGGGGTCTGGGGCCGCCGGCCCCAGCGGGTCGAGAGCAGAGCCCTCGCCTACCTCTACCCTCCTCGCCGCCTTCGCCGCCCGCGCCAGCCGCCCGCTCGCCCAGCGCCAGATCGAAGCCGGCACCGAATTCGCCCTCGGCCGCCGCGACGGCCCCTACATCTGGAACCTGGAAGGCGACCGTCGCCTGCTCGACTGCGCCACCACTGGCGGCGTCCACAGCCTTGGCCACCGCAACCCCGAGCTGCTCGCAGCCCTGCGCGGCGCGCTCGATGCCGGCTACGACGGCGGCATCTGGACCATGCCCAACGCCCCGCTGCTCGCCGTGCACGATGCGCTGGCCGCCTGCGCCCCGCATTCGTCGCTCGATCGCAGCGTCGTCACCCTGTGCGCCTCGCAAGCCAACGAGCTCGCCCTGCTCTGTGCTTTTCGTGTCACCGGCCGGCGCGGCATTGTCGCCTGCCGGCACGGCTATCACGGCCATGGTGGCTACGCCGCCGCGGCCACCGGCAGCGAAAGCGAGGGCATCGCCAGCCACTACGCCATCGACCGCGCGCATGTGCGCTTCGTCCACCGCCACGGCGACCTCGCCGAGATCGACGGCCTGATCGACTCCACCACGGCGGCCGTCATCCTGGAACCGTTCGACTACGAGTCCTGGCAAATGCCGCCGGCGGACTACCTGCCGGCCCTGGCCGAACTCTGCCGCGCCCGCGGCGCCATGCTGATCCTCGACGAAACCCGCACCGGCCTCGGCCGTTCCGGGCGCATGTGGATGGCCGAGCATTCTGGTGTCGCACCAGACATGCTGGTCACCGGCAAGGGCCTGTCCGGCGGCCTCTACCCGGTCGGCGCCCTGCTGATGACGCGCGACATCCATCAATCCTGCATCAACGGCCACGACTACGGCTACGCCAACTCGCTGGCGGGCAACGAGATCGCCGCCACCGTGGCGCTCAAGGTGCTGGAGATCGCCCAGCGCGCCGACACCCGCGCCAACGTCGCGGCCATCGAGGCCCAAATGCGCCTCCGCTTCGGCGACCTGGTGCGCCGCCACCAATCGGTCTTCACCTCGTCCACTATGCTTGGGGGCATCGCCACCATCGGCCTCGTCCAGCCCGCGCACGCCGCGCGCTTTTCAAAGCTGATGTTCGACCACGGCGTGTTGATGCACTCCGTTTCCACCACACCGCCGCACGTGGCCAAGTTCCTGCCCGTGCTGACCGCCACGCCCTCCATCATCGACGAACTCGCCGCCGCCCTCGACGCCGCCGCCCGCACCCTCGCAGACCCGGGCTGACGCGCGACGGGATCAGCGCCGCCCGGCTGCCGCGCTCAGTGAGAAAAATTTCTCTTGCATCGCGCGACGAAACTAGGCATAATGTCCTCATGAACGCACCCCCTCCCTCCTTGGCCCCCGCTTTCGCGGGCGAACTCGCCAAGCTGCGCCGTGCCGCCGAGGCTGATGCCACGGCGGCGCATGGCCGGCTGTTGGCCGGGTGGGAAGCGGCGATTCTGTTCCTCCTTGCCAGCATTTTCGCCCGCCTGGAACAGATCGTCCGGCGCATACAGGCGGGCGCGTTGCCGGGCGTCCCAGCATCCCCGACTCCGGTATTCGCCCCATCCACCCCCACCCAATCCATCCCTGAAATACCGTCGCGCCGCCGCCGGCCGGCCCTCGCCCGCAGCACGAGCGCGCCCCGCATCCTCCTCCGCCCGGCCCATGCCGCCGGCACCACGCCGCGCCAGGCAATCAAGGCGCCATCAGTGGCGCACCCCATCGCCGCATCTCGCACCGCCGTGTCGGCCACCATCGCCCGCCCATCCCACCCCCCGCCCTCGCGTGCCCCGCCCGCTCGCTCGCAGGTCGAATTGCCGCGCAAAGCTCCATTTGCCGCGTGCGGTGGTTTGCCATAAATATTACGTAATCGTAATAATACGACACCACCTGGGCATTGCCTTGCGATCGATGGCAAAATTGGACCTCTGCCGTCGCGCCGTGAAGCCGCGCCCCGCCAACCTGCACGCCGCCACCCGCCTCGTCGCCCTGGCACTGGCCGACCTGCAGGAAGCCTGACGGCGCGGGTGAATTGACTTCCGCCACCCGCTTGGCCACACCCTGCGGCAACGAGAACGAGGGGCCACCATGACCGATACTATCCGCGTAATGGGCATTTCCGGCAGCCTGCGCCAGGCGAGCTGGAACACGCTGCTGCTGCGTGCCGCCCAGAAGCTGGCGCCCGCGGGCATGATCATCGACATCACCGAAATCCGCGACATTCCGTTCTACGACGGCGATGTCGAGGCCGGTCCCGGCATCCCTGCCGAGGCGGTGGCCTTCCGCGAGAAAATCCGCGCCGCCGATGCGTTGCTGATCGCCTCGCCGGAATACAATGCCTCGGTCTCCGGCGTGCTGAAGAACGCCATCGACTGGGCCAGCCGCCCGCCGCAACAGCCGCTCGACGGCAAGCCGATCGCCATCTTCGGCGCCAGCCCCGGCGCCACCGGCACCATCCGCGGCCAGGCCCATCTGCGCCAGATCCTGGCCAACCTGAACGGCCTGGTGCTGGTCCAGCCGGTGGTCGCCGTCGGCAACGCCAACCAGCGCCTGGACGCCGAGGCCAACATCACCGACGAGGCGACGCGCGCTTTCGTGGTGACCATGCTGAACAAACTCGCCGACTGGACCCGCCGCCTGAAGCCGTAACACCCACCCCTTCCGGTGCGCCCGCAACGATGCCACGCTGCCCGCGTACCGGAGGGCGGCCATGCAACTCGACATCACCGACCGCAAACCATTCGCCGGCGGCGCTGTCTTCGGCGATGCCGGATCGTATGAGGTGCTCAAGGGCCGCTACCACGGCGCCGTCGACCCCGCCGCCCCCGGGCAGCGTCCGATCACCGACATCGCCCGCGCCCCCATCGGCCCTGACGGCCTGGTGCATTTCACCACCGACGTCCTCATCCTCAAGCCCGTTGACATCACCCGCGGCAACCGCCGGCTGTTGTTCGATTGGGGCAACCGCGGCAACAAACGCGCGCTGCAGTTCTTCAACGATGCCGTGCACAGCAACGACCCCGCCACCCCCGCCCACGCCGGCAACGGCTTCCTGTTCCGCCGCGGCTACAGCGTGGTGTTCGGCGCCTGGCAGGGCGACCTCCTGCCCGGCGACGGCCGCATGCTGCTCGACCTGCCGGTGGCGCACGAGAACGGTCACCCGGTGCGCGGCCAAATCCGCACCGAGATCATCGGCCGGCCCGGTCGCTTCACCATGCCGCTCTCCGGCTGGGCATCGACGCGCAGCCACCCCGCGACCTCGCTCGACACCACCCGCGCAAGCCTGACCCGCCGGCGCTACCCCGACAGCCCGCGCGAACGCATCCCGCCCACGCAGTGGAGTTTCGCCCGCGTCGAGGGCGGCGTCGGGCTGGAGGCGACAGGCATCGAATACGCGCTGGTGCCGTCGCGCGAAAACATCCATTTGCCTTCCGGCTTCCAGCCCGGCTGGATCTACGAACTCATCTACGAGGCCGAGGCCCCCCTCGTGCTCGGCCTCGGCCACGCCGCGGTGCGCGACCTGGTCAGCCATTTGCGCTTCGATCCTGCCAGCCCCTTGCCCGGCATCGCGCGCGCCTATGGCTGGGGCCGCTCGCAGACGGGCAGGGCGATCCGCGACTTCATCTACCACGGCTTCAACGCCGACCGCGCCGGGCGCCGCGTGTTCGACGGCCTGCTGCCCCACGTCGCCGGCGCCGGCCGCCTGAACACCGCCCGCTTCGCCAACCTCACCGTCGCCGCCGGCCAGCAATACGAAGACCACTTCAACCCCGCCGACGCCTTCCCCTTCGCCTATGGCGAAACCACCGACCACATCACCGGCCGCACCGACGCCATCCTCAAACGCCCCGCAACCGATCCGCTGGTGATCCACACCCAGACCGCCACCGAATATTGGCAGCGTCGCGGCTCGCTGGTGCACACCGACACGCGCGGCCGCGACCTGCCCATTCCCCCCGGCGTGCGCATCTTCCACTGGTCCGCCAGCCAGCACAGTGCCGACCCGCTGATGGCCGCACCGCAGCACGGCGTCTGCCAGAACCTGATGAATGTCGTCGCCACCTCGGCCCTGTTCCGCGCCATGCTCGACGCCATGGACCGCTGGTCCACCGACGGCACCACGCCGCCCGACAGCCGCATCCCCACCGTCGCCGACGCCACCCTGGTGCCGATGGAACAGTGGCGCCGCCAGTTCCCCGCCATCCCCGGCATCGCCGTGCCGCGCGAGCCCAGCGACCTGCCGGCGATCGGCTGGGGGCCCCAGGCCGACCAGGGCATCCTGCGCGAGCCGCCGGTGATCGACGCC
>JBBQOT010000327.1:0-4394 GCA_038331165.1 Acetobacterales bacterium | reverse complement strand
CAGGGTCCTGTGCCGGAAAGCCGCTGGCGGCGTCGGCGCCGTCGAACTCGTCGCTGCCGTGCGGCGCCATCGGATAGAGGATGCCGGGCTTATGGCTGCCGGGGAGAACCCAGAGGCAGCCGTTCTGGATGGTGGCGTCGTCGAGCGCGATCCACCCGCCCGCCAGCGAGCGGTCACGCGTGGGGATGTAGAACTCGTCCTGGTGCCAGGCCTGGCCGCGCTTGCCGGCGTTCTTGACGAACATCATCGACTGCATCGCCTTGACGTTCGGGCCGATGATGGCGGTGAGGATGCGGGCAATGCCCGGGTGTGCCATGGCGTCGCGCATCGGTGCCGACAGCTTGTGCGGGAAGTGCAGGCACAGCACGTCTTCGAAGCGCACGGCCCCGTCGGGGCGCAGTTCTGCACCGTGGTCGTGGCAGATGCGGGCCGCCTCGGCGTTCAGCGCGGCGACCTCGCCCGCGGTGAGGACATTTTCCGCCACCAGGTAGCCCTGATCGGCAAAGCTGCGGTGCCAGGTATCACGGTCCATCGGGTACCTCCCTGATTCTAGGTGCCAGTGAAGACCGGGCGGCGCTTCTCAAGGAACGCGCGCGTCCCCTCGGCGTGGTCGGCGCTGATCGCACACCGGGCGATAATCGCTTCGGCGGCGGAAAGGTCGCGCTGGCCTTCGTCGCGGGCGAGTTCGCGCAGCGCGAGCTTGGCGCCAAGCTGGGTCAGCGGCGCGCCGGCGGCGATCGCGGCGATGTAGCTGGCGGCGAATTCATCGAGCGCCGTGTCGGCCAGCACGTGGTTCACCATACCCAGCCGCAGCGCCTCGGTGGCATCGTATTGGCGGGCGGTGAACATGATCTCCTTGGCGGTGGAAAGGCCGACCAGTTCCACGATGCGCCGCAGCCCATCCACCGGGTAGCCGATCGACAGCCTCGCCGCCGGAATGCCGAAACGGGCCGCCTCGTTGGCCAGGCGCAGGTCGCAACTGATCGCCAGCGCCATGCCGCCGCCCAGGCACCAGCCGCGGATGACAGCGACCGTGGGCTTGGAGACCCCGTGCACGGTGGCACAGGCAGTGGAGAACGCGCCACCGCCACGGGTAACCGGCGCATCGGCGGATTCAAACCGCGAGATATCGGCGCCGGACGCAAAGGCCTTCCGCCCATTGCCCTGGATGGTGATAACCCGCACCGCAGCGTCGGCATCAAACGCCAGCGCCGCCGCGGTGATCGCCGCCCACATGTCGTTCGAGACGGCGTTGTGCCGGTCGGGATTGTCGATAACGATTTCGCCCACGCCACCGTCACGCCGCGCAATGATTTGTCCGCCGCCAGCCATGCCATTCCTCCTGCCGTCGAACAGAGTATGAAGCATCGTGCATGATCGGCAGAGACGGAATCGCTGGCGCCGCGTGTCATCCGTTCAAATACATCTGAAGCTATGCCAACTGCCCTAGTGATTGACCAACGTAGCAGGCAAGGCCAGGGCTTTGCCCTGGACCCACCAAAGGCCGACGGCCTTTGGAAACCCATCTATTTCCATATTTATAAGGTCCAGGGGCTTGGCCCGTCGCGCGAAGGCGCGCTCGGGACCTGGCGGGTCTGGGCAGAGCCCGGCCTTCCTTATCCTCGCGCTACCGGGGCCAAACCCTGGCCTTGCCTAACGAAGCGTCTCGTTACGGCGCTTCATATCACCCGTCGAGCCGATGGCACGCCGCGAGATGGCCGGCGGCCCCCTCCCGCAGCACCGGAGCGATCTCGCGGCAGCGCGGCATCACATAGGGGCATCGTGTATGAAAGGCGCAGCCGGGCGGCGGGCGCACCGGGCTCGGCACATCGCCCTGCAACAGCGTGCGCGCGCGCTTCAGCCGCGGGTTCGGCACGGGAACGGCGGCCAGCAGCGCCTCGGTATACGGGTGTTGCGGGCGCAGAAACAGATCGCGCTTGTCGGCGTACTCGACGATCTTGCCCAAATACATCACCGCCACGCGATGGCTGATGTGTTCAACCACGGCAAGGTCATGGGCGATGAACAGGTAAGACAGCCGATGCTCGCGCTGCAAATCCATCAGCAGATTGATCACCTGCGCCTGGATCGACACGTCCAGTGCCGAGACCGGCTCGTCGGCCACGATCAGGCGAGGATTGAGCGCCAGCGCGCGGGCGATCGACACGCGCTGGCGCTGACCGCCCGAGAACTGGTGCGGAAAATTGCCCATCTGTGCCGCGCGCAGCCCGACCTGCTGGAAGATCTCCGCCGTGCGCGCGTCGGCGTCACGGCCGCTGGCCACGCCGTGCACCAGCAGCGGCTCGCGCACGATGGCGCCTGCGGTCATGCGCGGGTTGAGCGAGCTGAACGGGTCCTGGAACACCATCTGCATCTGCCGGCGGAACGGCCGCATCTCGGCCTTGGACAGGCGCGTCACGTCGGTGCCGCCGAGCCGGATGGTGCCCGCGGTCGGTTCGACCAGCCGCATCACGGTGCGCGCCACGGTGGATTTGCCGCAGCCGCTTTCACCCACCAGGCCCAGTGTCTCACCCTCGGCGATGCTGAAGCTCACGCCGTCCACCGCATGCACCTGGCCAACCAGGCGGCGCAACAGCCCCTTGCGGATGGGAAAGTGCTTCTTGAGGCCCTCGACGTCGATCACGGGCGCGGTCATGGCGCCGCTCCATACAGCCGCTCGGCGTGCCAGCAGGCCACGAAATGCCCAGGCCGGCGCTCGATGTAATCGGGATAGGTGGCGTGGCAGGTGGCGTCGGCATGGGCGCAGCGCGGCGCGAAGGCACAGCCCTCGGGCAGGGCGGACAGCGCCGGCACCATGCCGGGAATTTCCTGCAACCGCTCAGCCGCCGGCCCGCCGCCGAGCACCGCCAGGCGCGGCACAGAGGCCATCAGCCCGTGCGTGTAGGGGTGCAACGGCGCGTCGAACAGGTCTTCGACGCTGGCTTCCTCGATCTTGCGGCCGGCATACATCACCACCACCCGGTGCGCGGTTTCGGCGACCACGCCGAGGGCGTGGGTTATCAGGATTACGGCGGTGCCGCGCTGCTGCTGCAACTTCATGATGAGGTCGAGGATCTGCGCCTGGATGGTCACATCCAGCGCCGTGGTGGGTTCGTCGGCGATCAGCACCTTGGGGTTGCAGGCCAGCGCCATGGCGATCATGGCGCGCTGGCGCATGCCGCCGGAAAGCTGGTGCGGATACTCGCGCGCGCGCTGCGCCGGCTCGGGGATGCGCACCAGGTCGAGCATCTCCACGGCGCGCGCGCGGGCGTCGGCGCGCGAGATATCCTGATGCAGCCGCACTGCCTCGGCGATCTGCTCGCCGATGGTCAGCACCGGGTTGAGCGAGGTCATCGGCTCCTGGAAGATCATCGAGATGTCGTTGCCGCGCACCGCGCGCATCGCTTCCTCGTCGAGCGCCAGCAGGTCGCGGCCTTCCAGCTTGACGCTGCCGGCATCGATCCGGCCGGGCGGGGTGGGCACCAGGCGCATCACCGAAAGTGCCGTGATGCTCTTGCCGCAGCCGGATTCGCCAACGATGGCCAGCACCTCGCCGCGCCCGACATGGAACGACAGGCCATCGACCGCGCGCACCAGGCCCTGGCGGGTGAAGAACAGCGTGCGCAGGCCGCTTACCTCAAGGATGGGGGCATCGCTCATCGGCCGGTTCCTAGCCGCGCTGCCGCGGATCAAGCATGTCGCGCAGGGCATCGCCCAGCAGGTTGGTGCCGAAAACCACCAGGCTGATCGCCAGTCCGGGGAAAATCACCAGCCACGGCGCGCGGCGCATGTATTCGGCGGCGGATTCGGAAAGCATGCGGCCCCAGGAAGGATGCGGCTCGGGGATACCGAGCCCGAGGAACGACAGCGACGCCTCGGTCAGGATCGCGGCCGCCAGCTGGGCGGTGGCCAGCACGATCAGCGGCGCCACCGTGTTCGGCAGGATGTGGCGCGCGGCGATGCGCCATTCGCTCATGCCGATCGCGTTCGCCGCTTCCACGAAGGCCTGCTCGCGCAGTGCCAGCGTGTTGGAGCGGATCACGCGCGCCACCGTCGGGATCAACGGGATGGAGATGGCGATGATGGTGTTCTGCAGCGAAGGGCCGAGGGCGGCGGCGAATACCAGGGCGAGCACCAGCAACGGCAGGGCCTGCAGGATGTCCATGATGCGCTGCATCACCAGGTCGAACCACCCGCCAAGATAGCCCGAGGCCAGGCCGATGACCACGCCGAGCAAACAGCCGAGCACCGTGGAGCCAATGCCGACGGCGAGCGAAATGCGCGCGCCGTAAACGATCCGGCTGTACAGATCGCGCCCCATGACATCGGCACCCAGCCAATACTCGGCGCCGGGTGCTGCGAGCGAGCGCGACGCATTGGTGGCCAGGGGACTG
>JBBQOT010000326.1:0-4440 GCA_038331165.1 Acetobacterales bacterium | reverse complement strand
ACCAGGGCTTCGAGCTGGCCGCTGAACTGGGCGGTGCGCTGGGCGAGTTTGACGAGCCAGGCATTGCCGGTGGGCAGGCGGAGGCGTGGTGGGTTTGCGGGTGCGGCGGGGGTGGCGCGGGGTGCCGACTTACGGGGTGGGGTGAGGCGGCCGGCCTGTAGGCGGGCGGACTGGAGGCGCGCGATCAGCCTTTCGAGCCGCGGGGCGACATGGCCGAGGTAGGTCCAGATCAGCAGGACGAGCGGCGCGATGGCGCGGTTATGCCCGGTGTGATTGGCAAACGTTGCGCGCAGGTTGCCGATGATCAGCCCGAGATGGGCGACCAGCGGCAGCGCGGGTTCGGTTGTATGAACTGACATTTCAGTTATTATACATGTCCGTCGAGCCGCTGCAAGCGATTATCTGCCCTAACGGATAAAGTTTTTTTACTTCTTTTTGTTCACAAAAAGAAGAGCCTTTCCCTATCCTTTGTGATCGATGACCTCCCCAGCGTCGCGCAGGATATGGCGAAGCTCCCCGGTGCGCTGGGTGATGCCGAGGTGGTCGAGGAATTCCAGCACCTCGATGGCGACATTGCGGCCGATGCCGGTGCGGCGGTTGTAGTCGGCGGCGGTGAAGCCGTCGGGTTCGGCGATGGCGGCGGCTTCGTGGGCCAGGGCGGTGACCGTTTCGGGCAGGAAGAAGCGGTTGGCGGCGACGCGCAGGACGCGGCCGAAGCGGGCGTAGCGGTCGAGCAGGGCGGCGGCGGCTTCGGGTTCGAGCACCAGGGCTTCGGCGATTTCGCGCACGCGGGGGGGGCGCAGGCCGCCGGTCGCGAGCAGGGCGGCGACACGGGGCCAGGCGGCGGCATCGGCCAGCGGCAGGCTGGGGTGGTGGCTGGGCAGGCGCAGGGCCATGCCCTGGGGCAGGACGGCGCCGTCGGCCAGGAGTTCGGCCAGCATGGCTTCGGCGATGGCGGGTTCGGTGCCGGCGGCGGCCAGCAGGGCGGCGCGGGCGGGGCCCGGCAGGTCGGCGTGGTCGGCGTGATGGCGCGAGAGGGCGGCCAGCAGGCGGTCGCGGACGGAATGGCGGGTGGCGTCGGACACTGCGATGCGGTGGGTGGCGGGGCCGAGCAGGATGGCGGGCAGGCCGGGCGGCAGGGGTTCGAGGGTGGCGGGGGCGCGGTTGCGGGCGCGGGCCAGGCTGGCGAGGTCGGCCCAGCCGTTGACGGCGAGGAGGCCGGCGAGGGCGGCGTGGGCGGTGGGCGCGGCGTGGGCGGCGAGTTCGGCGAGGCGGTGGGCGCGCGGGCGGCGGCGGGCTGGCGGGAAGGGGTCAACGACGTGGCCGCCGGCGACGACACGGCCGGTGGCGTCGTCGCGCAGGACCAGGCGGTCGCCGTGCAGGGCGGCGATGGCGCGGGGGAGTTGGAGGCGGATGAAGGTGCCCTGCCCTTCTTCTATTGTCTCGGTCCACACGCGCAGGCGGGCGGGGTGGGCGGCTGCGCCGAGATGGAGGTGCACGGCCCCGCCGGGACGCAGGGCGCGGCCTTCGGCGAGGTGGACGCGCGCATCCAGGGTGGTGGTGGGGGCATGCAGATGGGGTGCGAGCAGCCAATCACCGCGGCGCAGGCGGGCGCGTTCAATGCGGGCGCCGGAGATGGCCAGGGCACAGCGGTCGCCGGCCCGGGCCGCGTCGGCCGGGCGGTCTTGCACGCGCAGGCTGCGCACGCGGGCGGACAGGCGGGCGGGGGAGAGCAGCAGCGTGTCGCCCGGGCGGACTTCGCCGGCGGCGACGGTGCCGGTGACAACGGGGCCGATGCCGGGCAGCACGAAGCTGCGGTCGATCGACAGGCGGAGTTCGGCGCCGGTGGGGGGTGTGGCGGGGGGTGCGGCGTCGATCCAGGCCCAGAGTTCGGGGATGCCCTGGCCTGTGAGGCTGGAGACGGGCAGCACCGGGGCGGTGTAGCCGGCGCGGGCGGCAAGGGCGGCAATTTCGGCGGCGACTTCGGCGACGCGGGCGGGGGGCACGCGGTCGATCTTGGTCAGTGCGATGGCGAGGCTTGGGACGCCGACCAGGCGGAGTATTTCGAGGTGCTCGATGGTTTGCGGCATCGGGCCGTCATCGGAGGCGACGACCAGCAGGACGCGGTCCATGGCGAGGACGCCGGCGAGCATGTTGGTGAGGAAGCGCTCGTGGCCGGGCACGTCGACGAAGCCGATGACCTGCGCGCCGGGTAGCTGGGCATTCGGGCGGGCGGTGTAGGCGAAGCCGAGGTCGATGGTCATGCCGCGGGCGCGCTCCTCCGGCAGGCGGTCGGTGTCGACGCCGGTCAGTGCGCGGATGAGCGATGTCTTGCCATGGTCGACATGGCCGGCCAGTCCGACGATCATCGGTGCGGCGTACCCCCCTGTTGGATGGAGGATATACATGGATTTGGGCAGGCTCGGAGTCTGGTATCCCACGGATCGGCTGGACGGGCCGGGGTTGGCGGCGCTGATGGCCACGGTGGAGGGGCATGGCTACGGCGCGTTCTGGTACCCGGAATCGCGGTTGTACGAGAGCCTGTCGCTGGCGGGGTTCCTGTTGGGGGCGACGACGCGGCTGGTGGTGGGCAGCTCGATTGCCAACATCTATGCCCGCGATGGGTATTCGGCGCGGCGCGGGATGATGACGCTGAACCAGCTGTATGGCGCGCGGTTCGTGCTGGGGCTGGGGGTGAGCCATCGGCCGGCTGTGGAGGGGGTGCGCGGGCATATCTATGGCAAGCCGCTGCCGGCGATGCGGGCGTATCTGGATGCGTTGCAGGGGCAGGAGGCAGGGGCCGCGGACTGGCCGGTGATGATCGCCGCCCTGGGGCCGCTGATGCTGAAGCTGACGGCGGAGCGGACGATGGGGGCCCTGCCCTATAACGTGACGCCGGAGCATACGCGCCAGGCGGCGGCGCTGCGCCGGCCCGGGCAGTGGCTGGCGGTGGAGCAGAAGGTGTGCGTGGAGACCGACATCGTTCGGGCGCGGGCGCTGGGGCGGGCGGAATTGTCGCGCTACATGGTGCTGGCGAATTACCGCAACAACTGGCTGCGGCTGGGGTTTTCCGAAGCGGAACTGGCGGATGGCGGCAATGACCGGTTCATCGACGCGATGGTGATATCCGGTGGCGTGGATGCGGTGAAGGCGGGGCTGCGGGCGCATTTCGATGCCGGGGCAACGCATGTGTGTTTGCAGCCGGTGCATGCTGAAGGCGATTGGGCGCACCGCGATGCGATGATCGCGGCGCTGGCGGATACGTGAAGGCAAGCAGCGGGGCGCAGATGGGAAAAAGTTTTTTGGTTCTTTTTTTCAAAAAAGAACTTCTTGCTGTCCTGCTTGTGCTGGCAGCAACGCCCGCGCGAGCCAACGGCGACCCGCTGGAGGTGGTGAACCGGGCGGTGCATGGGTTCAACGTGGCGGCGCAGCGGCATGTGCTGGGGCCGGCTGCCGCGGCCTACATGGCGTGGACGCCAGTGGGGGTGCGGGCGGGGTTGGCCGGGGTCGTCGCCAACCTGGGCGAGCCGGTGACGGCGGCGAGCGCACTGCTGGCCGGGGAGACCGCGCTTGCGGCGACGGCTGCTGTGCGGTTCGGCATCAACTCGACGCTGGGGCTGGGCGGGGCGCGGGATGTGGCGGCCGGGATGGGGTATCCGCGCGCGGCGCTGGGGCTTTCGGACGCGCTGTGCCGGTGGGGGGTGCCGCGCGGGCCATACCTGGTGCTGCCGCTGCTGGGGCCGACGAACCTGCGCGATGCCGCGGGGATGGCGGCGACATCGCTGGCGCTGGGGCATGTGGTGGGGGCGGATGTGGTGTTGGCCTGGGGTGCCGGGGCGGGGTGGGTGGAATACGCCGCGGTGCATTCCGAGTTGGCCGGGTTGGAGGCGCGGGCGCTGGATGGGTATGCGACTTTGCGGAGCGTGTATTTGCAGCGGCGGGCTTGGGGTTGTGCGGTGGATCGGGGGGAGGAGGAGGCTTCGCAGTAGGGAGGGAAGACTTCTTTTTGTGAACAAAAAGAAGCAAAAAAACTTTATCCGTTAGGAGGTGCTTGATTTCATCCGGAGTAATTATGGTTGATTGGGATTTATGCAATTCTTAGGGTCATTGCACAAATACATTTGACGACACTGGCTCTCGGAAAGCGCCGTCATCAGTGGCTGAAGTTTTTTTGCTTCTTTTTGTTCACAAAAAGAAGATTCTTTCCTTGTCCTATGCGAGATCGGCGACCGCGCTGTGCCAGCGGCGGATAGCGTCGGCGTGTTCGGCGAAGCTTCGGCCGGCGATGCGTTTGTGGTGGTTGCGGTTGAAGGTTGGGTTCATGGTGACGTGGGTGGCGCCGGCTTGTTTCCAGAACTGGAATTCCTGGCGCCAGTCGGCTTCGGTGCCGGCGCCCATGGAGGTCCAGATTTCGATACCCATGGCGGCGGGGTCGCGGCC
>JBBQOT010000325.1:0-4447 GCA_038331165.1 Acetobacterales bacterium | reverse complement strand
CCAGCTACATCGTCGGTACCAGTGCCGAGCAGATCCGCGTGGAGCCCGACCCCGAACGGCTGGCGCGCTATGGCGTGACGCTGCAGCAGCTGACCGCCAAGGTGGCCGAGGCCAACCGCTCCTTCGTCGCCGGCAGCGTGCGCGACGGGCACGAGAGCCTGACCGTGGCGGCGGGGCAGACGCTGTCGGGCATTCCCGATATCGGCCTGTTACTGATCGCCACGCGGGACGGCCGCCCGGTTTATGTGCGCGATGTCGCCACCGTCCGGGTGGGCGCGGCGGCCGAGGATGTGCGGGTGTGGAGCCTGGCCACAGATGCCGCCGGCCTGAACCGGGTGCCGGCGGCGAGCTTGGCCCTAGCCAAGCGCGCCGGGGCCAATGCGGTGGTGGTGTCGCGGGCCATCCTGGATCGCGTCGACAGCCTGAAGGGTCGGCTGATCCCGGCCGAAGTGCGGGTGGAGGTGACGCGCGACTACGGCGCCACGGCCAACGACAAGGCCGACGAGCTGCTGTTCCACCTCGGCCTGGCCACCATTTCGATCGTGGCGCTGATCGCCCTGGCGATTGGCTGGCGGGAGGCGTTGGTGACCCTGGTGGTGATCCCGACCACCATCCTGCTGACCATGCTGGCCGCCCAGCTGATGGGCTACACCATCAACCGGGTGAGCCTGTTCGCGCTGATATTCTCGATCGGCATCCTGGTCGACGACGCCATCGTGGTGGTGGAAAACATCGCGCGGCACTGGGGCATGGCGGATGGGCGGCCGAAGCTGCGCGGGGCGATCGACGCGGTGGCCGAGGTCGGCAACCCGACGATCGTGGCGACGCTGACCGTGGTGGCCGCGTTGCTGCCGATGCTGTTCGTCTCCGGCCTGATGGGCCCCTATATGGCGCCGATCCCGGCCAACGCCTCGGCGGCGATGCTGTTCTCGTTCGTCGTGGCGATGATGGTGGCCCCCTGGCTGATGCTGAAGCTGGCGCCGCGGGGCGACGGCGGCGGCCACCACGCCGGGCACGACGAAGGGTTCATGGGGCGGATGTACCGCCGCGTCGCCGCCCCGGTGCTGCGCAGCCGTGCCCGAGCGCTGGTCTTCCTGCTCGTTGTCGGCGTGCTGACGCTGGTGGTGTGCGTGGCGTTCTACACCCGCCACGTGACGGTGAAGCTGCTGCCGTTCGACAACAAGTCGGAATTGCAGGTGGTGCTGAACCTGCCGGAGGGCGCCACGTTGGAGGACACCGAGGGCCGCCTGTTCGCCGCCGCCGCCATCGCCGCCGGGCTGCCCGAAACCGTCTCGATCCAGGCCCATGCCGGCACCGCCGCGCCGTTCAACTTCAACGGGCTGGTGCGCCATTCCTATTTGCGCCGCGGGCCGGAACTCGGCGATTTGCAGATCAACCTCAAACCCAAGGCCGAACGCACGCGCAGCAGCCACGCCGTGGCGCTCGACCTGCGCGGCAAGCTCGCCGCCCTCGCCCTGCCCGCCGGCAGCACCCTGCAGGTGGTGGAGGTGCCGCCCGGCCCGCCGGTTCTGGCCACCCTGCTGGCCGAGATCTACGGCCCCGATGTGGCAACCCGCCGGGCGGTGGCCGAGGAGGTCAAGAAGCTGTTCCGCACCGTGCCGTACGTGGTGGATATCGGCGACAGCTACGGCCATGCCCGGCCGCGCCTGCGCCTGTCGATCGACCAGGAGCAGGTGGAGCATTTCGGCGTGGAGCAGCGCGACGTATACGACACCATCCGAACCCTGTTCAGCCAGCAGCGCGTCGGCACCTCGCATCGCGGCGAGGAGCGCAGCCCGATCGACATCGTGATCGGCCTGCCGAAATCCGACCTGGCGTGGAACGAGAGGCTGGCGGCAACCCCGGTGCCGGCCAACACCCAGCCCGGCAGCCGCACCGTGGTGGAACTCGGCCAGGTGGTGCGCGCCACCACCGAGGCCGGCTCGCCCGCGCTGTTCCGCCGCGACGGGTATTTCGCCGACCTGGTGACCGCCGAGCTGGCCGGGGCGTTCGAGGCACCGATCTACGGCATCATCGACATCAACCGCGCGATCGAGGCGCATGACTGGGGCAGCCTGCCGAAACCGGCGATCTCCTGGCGCGGCCAACCGGCCGACGAGGCGCACCCGACCCTGTTGTGGGACGGCGAGTGGGAGATCACCTTCGTCACCTTCCGCGACATGGGCGCGGCGTTCGGGGTGGCGATCCTGGGCATCTACATCCTGGTGGTCGGGCAGTTCCGCAGTTTCCAGCTGCCGCTGGTGATCCTGACGCCGATTCCGCTGACGCTGATCGGCATCGTGCTGGGCCACTGGATGCTGGGCGCCGCCTTCACCGCCACCTCGATGATCGGCTTCATCGCGTTGGCCGGCATCATCGTGCGCAACTCGATCCTGCTGGTGGATTTCATCCGCCACAGCGCCCAGCCCGGCGCCACGCTGCGCGCCACCCTGCTGGATGCCGGGGCCATCCGCTTCAAGCCGATCCTGCTGACCGCGCTGGCGGCGATGATCGGGGCGGCGACGATCCTGACCGACCCGATATTTCAGGGTTTGGCGATCTCGCTGCTGTTCGGCCTCGCCTCCTCGACCCTGCTGACGGTGCTGGTGATCCCGGCAATCTACGTGGTGATGCGCGATGCCGATGCGCCGGCCACGGCGCAGCCGCCATGACGGGGCTGACATGGGTCAATGAACCGCGGTGCCGTACCAGCCATGGTGCGGTGCGGCACCCGCAAGCAGGAGAGCACGATGCACAAGAACTGGCCGGAAATGGCGGCGAGCCTGTCGGTGCCGCTGAAGGAACTGCGCGGTGGCGCCACCGAGGTGATGAAGGGATTCTCCGCCCTCGCCCGTGCCGCCCTGGAACCGAAGGCGCTGGACACCAAGACCAAGGAGCTGATCGCGTTGGCGATCGGCGTGGCCACGCGCTGCGACGCCTGCATCGCCTTTCATGCCGAGGCCGCGGTGCGCCAGGGTGCGACCCGCGAGGAGGTGATGGAGACGATGGGCATGGCCATCTACATGGGCGCCGGCCCGGCGGTGATGTATGCCGCCCAGGCGGTTGAAGCCTACGACCAGTATGCCGCCCGCAATCACCCCGCGGCACCGCAACCCGCATGAGTCCCGCCGCTGCTGGTGCACCGGGCCGGAGGGTGGCCGATGTGTGAACTGTTCGCGATGTCGAGCCGCATTGAAACGACGATCCGCATCTCGATGCAGGTGCTGGCGCAGCGCGGCGGCGCGACCGGCTTGCTCGGCGACGGCTGGGGCGTCGGCTTCTACGATGGCGACGATGCCAGGATTTTCCGCGAACCGACCGCCGCGGCCGACAGCGCGCTGGCCCAGTTCATCGCGTCGCAAACCCTGCGCAGCCGGACGGTGCTGTCGCATCTGCGCCACGCCACCCAGGGCGAGGTGTCGCTGCGCAACACCCAGCCCTTCGCGCGCGAGCTGGCGGGGCGGATGCACCTGTTCGCCCATAACGGCCGGCTACCTGGTGTGGAGGCGCGCTTTGCCAGTTCGGATGATCGGTTCCGCCCGATCGGAACGACCGACTCCGAGGTTGCCTTCTGCGTTCTGATGGAGCGGGTCGCGAAGCTGTGGTCGCGCTCGCTGCCGCCGCTGGCCGACCGGCTCGCGGTCATCACCCAAGTCGCCGCCGAGCTGCGCACGCTGGGGCCGGCCAACTTCCTGTATGCCGATGGCGATGCCGTGTTCGCCCACGGCCATCGGCGCACCCAGAACGATGGCCGCGTGGTGCCGCCCGGGCTGCATGTGCTGACACGCGCCTGTGCGGTCGACCCCGACGCCCTCGCCGCCTCGGGGGTGCGCCTCGGTGACCCGCAGTCGGTGGTGCTGTTCGCGAGCGTGCCGCTGACCCAGGAAGCGTGGCGCAAGCTGGACGAGGGCGAGATCGTGGTCGCCCGCGACGGCGCCATCGTGCCCTGACCAGCACCAGGAAAAACGGATAATATCACGCCTCGGTAAGGGTGATACTCATACCAATCATTAGAGGGATTGGTATAAGGTGCAGGGGCTTGGCCGTCGCGCGGAAGCGCGCGCGAGTCCTGCTGGGGTTTGGGGGCAAAGCCCCAACCTTGCCTGGCTGGGCGTCCCCCGCTACGCCTTGGCGCGGAAGAACACGCCGGTGTCGATGCAGAACACTGGGCGGCCGGTGATCTGGGCGATCTGGTGTGCTTGGCCGTGATCGCTTTCCACGAACAGGGTTCCGCCGAGCGTAGTGTAGACATCGGCCTTGTAGCGCCCATAGAGCTGCAATTGCCGGCGGGTTTCCGCGTTCGGCAGGTTCAGCATGATCAGTTCGTCGTATTTGATGTCGTGTTTCGCCAGCCATTCCATGGTCTGGCCGCGGTATTTTTCCAGCCGCGCGGTGACGATGGCGCCCAGCTTGTAGGTGGGCCGCATCTTCAGCGGCGCGTCCAGGA
>JBBQOT010000324.1:0-4448 GCA_038331165.1 Acetobacterales bacterium | reverse complement strand
ATGGCGCCAGCTTCACCGACGGCACCCAGTCGGGGCCGGTGCCGGCCGGCGCATCGTGCGAGTCGGAAAGCCTGGCGCCGCTGGAATCGTTTCAGGTGAACGTGCGCCGCCGTGGCCAGGCCGCGGCCGCGCCGCGTGCCGCAGCACCGGTGCCGGTCGCCGCAGTTCAGCCGGCGCCCAAGCCTGCGCCCAAGGCGCCTGCCGCCAAGCCCGCGCCCAAGGCGCCCGCCAAGCCCGCGCCCAAGGCGCCCGCCAAACCTGCACCGCGCCGCCGCTAAGCACGGTGCGCGGCTGAGGCGGCGCCGGCGATGGGCCGGGCCATTCTGCTGGGCCGGGTCCTGTTCCCGGCCGGGCCTCGCCCCTGGCCGGGTGAGGGGAGGCGGGCGTGAAGTTCCTGTTCGTGCATCAGAACTTCCCGGCCCAGTACCAGCACCTGATTGCACATCTGACCGCGCAGGGCGGACACGAGATCGTGTTCATCTCGGAGGCCAATCAGAACATCGTGACCGGCGTTCGCCGCGTGCTGTACCAGTTCAAGCCGGGCACGCCGGAACATGTGCACCCCGCGGCCAACGAGCTGGACCGCGCGGTGCGCCGGGCCGATCAGGTCGCGGCGAACGCGCGCAACCTCAAGCGCCTGGGGTTCACGCCCGACATCATCATCGGCCACCATGGCTGGGGCGAGCTGCTCAACATCACCGACGTCTACCCCGACGTGCCGGTGCTGGGGTATTACGAGTTCTACTACCGCCCCGACGGCCAGGACGTGAATTTCGACCCGGAATTTCCGTTCGAAGCCGACAGCATGCCGCGCATCCGGGCGATGAACGTGGTCAATCACCTGGCGTTCGCGTTGGACCGGGCGGGGCAGACGCCGACGCAATGGCAGCTGACGCGCTATCCCGAATGGATGCAGTCCGGCATCGAGGTGCTGACCGAAGGCGCGCTGCTGGACCGCTGCGCGCCCGATCCCGCTGCCCGCAGCCGGCCGTTCGCCATCGGCGATTTCCGTGTGGCACCGGGGGACCAACTGGTGACCTATGTGGCGCGCAATCTGGAGCCCTATCGCGGCGTGCACACGATGATCCGCGCGCTGCCGGAACTGCTGCGCGCGCGCCGCGACCTCAAGGTGGTGATGGTCGGCGGCGACGATGTCAGCTACGGGGCGCGCTGCCCGTCGGGCACCTGGCGCGAGCACTTCATCAAGGAAGTGTCGGGCCGCTACGACCCGGCGCGCGTGCTGATGCCCGGGCAGATTCCGTACGAGACCTATCTGCAGATGCTGCAACGCTCGGACGCGCATGTGTACCTGACCTACCCCTTCGTCGCCTCGTGGTCGCTGCGGGAGGCGCTGGCGTGCGGCTGCGCGGTGATCGGCTCGGAAGTGGACCCGGTGCGCGAATTCATCACCCACGGGCGCAACGGGCTGCTGACGCCGTGCCTGGACCCGGCGCTGCTGGCCGAGCGCGTGCTGGGGCTGCTTGAAAACCGCAAACTGTCGGACAAGCTGCGTACCGGAGCGCGCCGATATGCCGAGCGCACCTTGGATATGAAGCTGCATATCGCGGCGTACGCGAAGCGGATACAGGCGCTGACGGGGCAAAAGATTTAGGCAAGGCCAGGGCTTTGCCCTGGACCCACCAGGGGCCAAACCCCTGGACCTTATTATTACGAAAATTGATGGCTTTCAAAGGCCTTTGGCCTTTGAAAGCCCCAATTCTTCAAATGGATGAGGTCCAGGGGCTCGGCCCGTCGCGCGAAGCCGCGCTCGGGACCTGGTGGGGTTGGGGGCGAAGCCTCCTGCTTGCCTGTCGCCCTCGGTCCTATCCCGACGTGTTGCGAAACGCCGTGCCGGAGTTCACCCGGTTGGCGGCCATCAATCCGCCGTCCACCGGCAGCGTCACGCCGGTGACGTAGTTCGCCAGGTCGGACAGCAGGAACAAAGCTGCCTTGCCGATATCATCGGTGGTGCCGCGCTGTTTCGCCGGGATCACGCTGGTGCGGTACCAATCCACGCGCGCTGGTGTGTCGTACAGGCGCGGCGTGACGATATGGCCAGGTGCTATGGCGTTCACGCGGATGGAATGTTCGGCCCATTCCGCCGCCATGCTTTGCACCAGGTTGATCAACCCGGCCTTCGCCGCGCCATAGGCCGCATGCATAGGCGAGCCCTGCAGGCCGTCCACCGAGGCGATGCACACGATGGCGCCGGGCACGCCGCGGCGGACCATGCTGGCGGCCACCGCGCGCCCGGCGATGAAGACGTAGCGGAGGTTGCGGATGAACTCGAAATCCCAGGTTTGCGGCTTCATCTCCAGCACGCTCTCGAACGCCGCGGCGCCGACGATGGCCACCATGCCGTCGAGCGCACCCAGCTTTTCCTCGACTTCGGCGACGATCCGCTCGACCTGGGCGTCGTCGAGCACGTCGCCGACCACCGCAACACCGCGCCTGCCCAGGTGCCGCACCGATTGGGCGACGGTTTCTGCGCGTTCGGCCACCACGTCGACCACGGCGACATCGGCCCCGGCCATGGCAAGAAACCGGGCGGTACTCTCGCCCATGCCCTGGCCGCCGCCGATCACCATGATCGCCTTGCCGTTCATTCCCAGCAACGATGTCGGCATGTGCTTCTCTCCCGATTGACCACAGTCTAGCCGGAAATTCGGGCCGCTTGGCCAGCGGCGGTTGCCGGGCCTTGCCTGCATCGCCAACTGGGCTAGCCTTTCGCAAAAGGGCGGAGGGTGATCATGTCGAACACGCTGGTGACCGAGCGCAACCTGCTGGTGCCGATGCGCGATGGGGTGGAACTGGCGATCGACGTGGTGAGCCCGGGTAGCGGGCATCGCGGGCCGGCGATCCTGAATTTCAACCCGTATCACAAGGACGGCCGCGGCGGGCGCACCAGCGTGGAGTCGGTGCACCGGCATTTCGCGGCGCGCGGCTATGCCGCGGTCACGGCCGATCTGCGCGGCCTGGGCAATTCGGGCGGCGTGTCGCCGGGGCTGTTCGCGCCGGGCGAGGGGCAGGACGGGCACGACCTGGTGGAGTGGATCGCCGCGCAGGACTGGTGCGACGGCAATGTCGGCATGTGGGGGGTGTCGTATCCCGGCATCACCGCGCTTTCCACGGCGGCGACGCGGCCGCCGCATCTGAAGGCGATCGTGCCGATCCATGCGACGTCGGATCTGCATCGCGGCGTCGTGTCGCTGGGCGGCACCGGCAGCGGGTTCTGGATGCGGGCGGATTGGGGGCCACGCATGGTGGCCTATAATCTGATGCCGCCGCAGTTGCAGGACAGCGACGGGCGCTGGGCGAAGACCTGGGCTGCGCATCTGGCGGGCAACCCGCCGTGGCTGGCGGCGTTCGTGCACCATCCGGGGTTTGATGCATTCTGGCAGGCGCGGGTGGCCGATGTGTCGAAGATCGAATGCCCCAGCTTCAACATCTGCGGCTGGCGCGATCTGTACACCGACTGCACGCCGCGCGATTTCGCGGCCATCGTGGCACCGAAGAAGCTGCTGATGGGGCCGTGGAAGCATGAATTCCCCGACACCGGAAAAGAGGCGCCGGCGGCTGGGCTGGCCGACATGGAGCGCTGGTTCGACCGCTGGCTGATGGGCACGCAGAACGGCATCGAGGACGAGGCGCCAGTGTCGCTGTACATCCAGGGGCAAGAGGGGTTCTGGCGGGCGGAGCAGCACTGGCCGCCTTCCCGACTGGCGCCGCGCACGCTGGCACTGGCGTCGGATTTCACCCTGGCCGAGGATGGCGGCTCGGGTGCCAGCGCGCATGTCTACGACCCCACCATCGGCATGCAGTCGCTGGCCTGGGACCCGTGGACGACGTCGATCGACCCTACGCTGCCGCACGACCAGTCAGGCGACGATGCGCGCTCGCTGTGCTTCACCACGGAGGCGTTGCGCACGCCGATGGAGCTGATCGGCGGGCCGGAGGCGGTGCTGGAGGTGGCGGCCAGCGCCCTGCCGCTGAACATCGTGGTGAAGCTTTCCGCTGTCGCTCCGAACGGCCGCTCGGTGCTGATCACCAGCGGCTGGGCGGACCTGGCGGCGCATGGCAAGGCGGGCGCGCGCATGCGGGTGACGGTGCCGCTGCGCGCGGCGGCCTATCGGCTGCGGCCCGGTGAGCGGCTGCGGGTGGCGGTGTCGTGCGCCGATTTCCCGCGCGTGTGGCCCACGCCGGTGCCGGCGGTGCTGACGCTGTTCCATGGCGCCAGCCGCATCACCCTGCCGGTCTGCCCGGCGCCGGCCGAGGATGCGCGGCCGGTGTGGGGGCGGTTGCAGCCCGCGGTGCTCGGCTCGGTCAACGATCGCGGCGGCAGCCAGGGCTGGAACCTCACCCGCGACCTGATGACCGACACGGTGCGGTTGGCGGCCACCAAAACCGAGCGGGTGCGGCTGGATGCGGCAACCGAGGTGGCGACCGAG
>JBBQOT010000323.1:0-4452 GCA_038331165.1 Acetobacterales bacterium | reverse complement strand
GCGCGACCTGGCCGCCATCGCGCATCGCCACGGTCTGCCGATGATCGATGATCTCGGCTCGGGCACGCTGATCGACCTGGCGCGCCACGGCCTGCGGCAGGAGCGCCGCGTGCAGGACGCGCTGCGCGACGGGGCTGATCTCGTCACCTTCTCCGGCGACAAGCTGCTGGGCGGGCCGCAGGCCGGCTTCATCGTCGGTCGCGCCGACCTGGTGCGTGCCTGTGCCACGAACCCGATCAAGCGGGCGATGCGGCTGGACAAGATCCGCCTCGCGGCACTGGAAGCCACGTTGCGGCTGTATCGCAATCCCGACCGGCTGGCGCAAACCCTGCCGACGCTGCGGTTGCTGACCCGCCGCGCCGACGATGTGCGCGCGCTGGCGACCCGGCTGTTACCGGCGATGGCCGCGGCGCTCGGGGCGGGGTGGCGCGTGACGGTCGCCGATTGCGCCAGCCAGATAGGCTCCGGCGCGCTGCCGCTGGAGAGCATTCCCAGCGCCGGGTTGGCATTGGCGCCAGCCGACGGGTCCGGACGGGTGCCGGATCTGCTCTTGGCCGCGCTGCGGGCGCTGCCGATCCCAGTGATTGGGCGGATCGAACGTGGCGCGGTGCTGCTCGACCTGCGCTGCCTGGAGGACCAGACGGGGTTCGCGGCACAGCTCGCCGCCCTGGCGCCGCCATGACCGATCAGGCCGGCGCGAAGCTCCCATCCGGCTGCAAAAGGTTCAGCGTGCCGCTTCGAATATCGAAATGCGCGCCGTGCAGGCTTAGCGCACCTTCGATCAGGCGCTCGGCGATCCAGGGATAGGCGCGCAGATTCTCCAGCGACAGCGCCACCGCCGCGTGCTCGCACGCCAGTTGCAGGTCGCCGCCATCGTCGCAGGCCAGCACTTGGGCCTTGGCCCGTTCGGCAATGCGGATCCAGGGCACCAGGAAGTCGGTGGCCACCGCCGGCGCGCCGTTCATCAGTGCCGCGATGCCGCCGCACATGGCGTGGCCGATCACGATGATGTTGGACACGCGCATCACCCGGACAGCAAATTCTAGCGCCGCACTGGTCGAATGATGGGCGCCATCGGGCGCGTAGGGCGGCACCAGGTTGGCGACGTTGCGCAGCACCAGCAACTCGCCCGGCCCGGCATCCAGTATCATGGCAGGATCGACCCGGCTATCGACACACCCGATCACCAGCGCGCGCGGGCGCTGCCCCTGGTCGGCGAGGCGTTCGAACCGCAGCTTGCGCTCCTTCCAGGCACCGGCGCGGAAGCGCGCATAGCCATCGAGCAGTCGATCCATCTCGTACTGGCCCTCGCGCTACCGTCCCATGGCCCCGACCGCGTGCGCCGCGCCACGCGCGCGACGGCGCTAGGTTCTGGTCGCGTATTTCTCGCCACGCACAACCGCCACGTCGCTGGTCCAGGCGATCACGGCGTAGTGCGAAAACCAGTCGCGCGCCAGTGCCTCCAGCAGCGCTTCGGCAACGGCGCGGCTGACCAGCACCTCCAGCCGGATGTTCGCGCCGTCGAGCGTGGAAGCCCGCATGTCGCGCGACCCCACTCCGCTGGCCTCGCTCAAGGTATAGCCGGTGGCGCCCGCCGCCAGCACGGCCTGGGTCAGGCGCTTGGCCAGCACGGCTTCGGCGACGATGGTCACCAGCTTCACCGTCACGGTCTGCATCAGGGCGCTCCTTGTAGCCAGGTCGCCATGGCCTTGTACAGCGGCAGGCCGAGGGTCAGGTTGAAGGGAAAGGTGATGGCCAGCGACGCGGTGAGGTAGTAGCCCGGATTGGCCTGCGGCAGGGCCAGGCGCACGGCGGCGGGGGCGGCGATATAGCTGGCCGAGGCGGCGAGCGTGCCAAGGATCATGGCACCACCGACCGACATGCCGATGCCACGCGCGATCAGCACGCCAAGTGCGCCGTGCGCCACCGGCATGGCCAGCGCAAACACCGCGAGGAACGGCCCGACGCGGCGGAAATCCGCCATCCGGCCGGCCGCCAGCATGCCGAGTTCCAACAGGAACAGGCACAGCGCGCCCTGGAACAGGTCGGAGAATAGCGGCTTGACCCGGGCGTAGCCCGCCTCGCCCACGATCGCGCCGATCGCCAGGCCGCCGGCCAGCAGCAGCACGCTTTTACCGGCCAGGATCTCGCGCACCGCCTCGCGCGTGGTCCCGCCCGCCACCCCGGCAGCACCGCCCATGCGCGCCAGGGCGAAGGCCACAACGATGGCCGGCACCTCCATGATCGCCAACAGCGCCGGGGCGAAGCCCTCGTACGGCGTGCGCGCCGCGTCCAGAAAGGCAGTGGCCGCAACGAAGGTGACGGCGGAGACCGAGCCGTAATGCGCCGCCAGTGCCGCGGCGTCGGCGGCACCGAACCCGCCCAGGCGGCGCAGCAGCGCGTAGCACCATAGCGGGATCGCCAAGCCCAACCCCAACGCGGCCGCACCGGGCAGCAGGAATTGCACCGGCGACAGCTTAGACAACTCCACGCCGCCCTTCAGCCCGATCGCCAGCATCAGGTAGATCGACAGCGCGTTGAACACCGGTTCGGGAAAGCGCAGGTCGCTGCGCAAAAATACCGCCAGGGCACCCAGCACGAAACACAGCAGCAATGGCGACAGCAGGTTCGCCATGGCAAGGTCGAGCATCGTCATCCCAGCCGCGTCAGCTTGCTCACCTGCCGGTCGAAATGGGCGAGATAGATGTTCTGAGCGCCATCCAGCCAGATGCCGTGGATGTTGAACGCGCCGGGGTAGGGCGCGTCGGCGCCCCAGCGGATGATCTCCTGGCGCGCATGGGTCCAGATCGACAATCCGTCGCGCCCGCCGACGTAGATCGCCTCCGGCCCGATCGCCAGGTCGCTCGGCATGTCGAAGCCCCGCCAGTCGGCGCGCCAGGTGCCGGTTTCGTCGAACAGCTGGATGCGCTGGTTCTCGCGGTCGGTGATGTAGATCGTGCCGGCGGCGTCGATGGCGATGAAGTGCACGATGGCGAATTGCCCGGGCCCGTCGCCGGGCTCGCCCCAGGAGAATTTGCGCTCCCAGTCCGGGCCGAAGCAGTGCACCCGGCGGTTGCCGTAGCCGTCGGAAACATAGGCGTCGCCGTTCGGGTGAAAGGCGATATGCGTCGGCATGTTGAACGGGTTGCCGTGAAAGGTCGGCGCCGCGATGCCGCGCGTGCCGATGCTGCGCAACAGCGCGCCGTCCTTGGTGTGCTGGGTCAGCAAATGGTGGCCGGAGTCGATCACCCATACCGTGCCGTCGGGCGCGATGGTGAGCGAGTGCACGAAGTCGGAGAACCGGCCTTCGCCCCATGCGGTGACGAAGCGGCCGTCGGGGTCGAACACGGTCACGGGGTGGGCGCTGCGCGACAGCACGTAGACATCGCCGTTGCTGTCGACTGCCCCCTTCAGCGCCGTGCGCGGCGGATGGTCGCGCGGGTCGGTGCTGCCGAACGACCACCCGCGCGGCAGCTTCGCCCAGTTGCGCTGATAGTGGTAGCGGTGCGTGCCCTCACCGATGATCACGCCGTCGGTCGCGCCAGTCATGCCATTCCCCCCGGTTGCCGGGGGCAACTGCACGCCGGGCGCGGCGCCGGGTCAAGAGCCGCCTATTGGCCTTGGCTCAGCGAGAAGCCGGGCACGCCGTCGAAGGTGCACAGATGCTCGGTTTTGACGAAGGCAACCCCGGCGCGGGCCAGGCGCAACTGCAACTCCGCCAGGACGGCCGGGTTCAGCGCCACGCCCGGGCAGGCCATGTAGCGGCAACGCCAATGGTCGGTGGTCAGCGTCTCCGCCATGCCGCCTGGCCACACCTTCACGCCGCGGTTGCTGATCATGGTCAGTTCCAGCACGCCCGCCCCGGAGGGCTGCATGAGGGCTGCGAGCTCGGCCGCGTCGTGGCTGTCCCAGTGCACGAACACGTCGATCCCCACGGTGTGTTTTTCTGCCCGCACGCGCGCCGGCGGCTCGGCTTGCGGCGCCACTGGCGGGGCATCGGCGTAGTGCACCGGGGCCAACTGGCGCGGAATCTGGCCCAGCCGCGCGATCACCGCATCGGCAAAGCCCTGTGTGCCCACCAGCGTGCCGCCACCGGCAGCCGGAGTGGTGTCGGCGGTGTGCACGCCGTCCTCGATGGTGCGCAGCCAGGCGTTGTGCACCCGCTCGGCAGCGCGCGGTTGGCCGATATGCACCAGCATCATCACACCGGACAGCAGCAGGCCCGAGGGGTTGGCGATGTCGCGCCCGGCGATGTCGGGCGCCGAGCCGTGGATCGCCTCGAACATTGCTCCGCCGTGGCCGATATTGGCCGACGGCGCCATGCCGACGGAACCGGCGATCTCGGCGGCGATGTCCGACACGATGTCGCCGTAGAGGTTGGTGGTCACGATCATGTCGAAATCGCATGGCCGGTCGGCCAGCCGTGCGGCGCCGATATCGACGATCATGTGG